>JANXVP010000110.1 GCA_025351615.1 Ramlibacter sp.
GATCTTCAGGCCCGGGTTGGCAAGCAGGCCGTAGCGGTAGAAGCGCTCGATGTCGTTGCCCTTGAAGGTGCTGCCGTCGCCCCAGATGTTGACGTCGTCTTCCTTCATCGCTGCCACCAGCATGGTGCCGGTCACCGCGCGTCCCAGCGGCGTGGTGTTGAAGTAGGTGATGCCGGCTGTCGAAATATGGAAGGCGCCGGCCTGCAGCGCGGCGATGCCTTCGCTGGCCAGCTGGCTGCGGCAATCGATCAGGCGCGCCTTTTCGGCGCCGTACTGCATCGCCTTGCGCGGAATGTCGTCGTAATCCGGTTCGTCGGGCTGGCCGAGGTGGGCGGTGTAGGCGAACGGGATGGCACCCTTCAGGCGCATCCAGTGCAGCGCGGCGCTGGTGTCCAGGCCGCCGGAAAAAGCGATGCCGACCTTCTGGCCGGCGGGCAGGTGTTCGAGGATGGTTGCCATCGCGTGCCTTCGGGGTCAGCCGAAATGGCAGATGTAGTGATAAGCGTCGGCGACGCGGATGTCGAACTTCGAGTCGGCCGGCACGCTGAATTTTTCGCCGGCCGATGACTTGAGCCAGTGGTCGCTGCCGGCCAGCCTGTACTCGCAGTTGCCGGCCACGCATTCCATGGTTTCCGCGGCCCCGGTGCTGAACGTGAGGCTGGCCGCAAGGACCACGCCCACGGATTTCTTCGTGCCGTCGGCCAGGGTGATGGCGTGGCTCACGCACTTTCCGTCGAAGTAGACGTTGGCTTTGGTGCTGACGGAAACGCCGTCGATTTTTTCGGTGTGCATAGGGGCAATTTTAGGGGCAAGGCCCCAGGGGTCCTGAATCCGCCCAAGGCGGCGCTGCGTACAGTTTGAGGAAGCCCGACAATGTTCCGATGGCCCATGACCTCCAAGACCTCCAGATGATCGCCCTGATCGACCGCGTAGCCGCCCGCCAGCTCCCCGGCGCCCGCCCGGGCGACGGCGAGGCCGCCTTGCGCGAGCTGTATGACCTCACGTCGTCCAAGCTCTATGGCGTTGCGCTGCGGGTGGTGAGCAACCGCGACTGGGCCGAAGACGTGGTGCAGGAGGCCTATCTGAATATCTGGCGGATTGCCGGCGACTACCGGGTTTCGCTGAGCCCGCCGATGGCGTGGATGGGCGTGATCGTGCGCAGCCGGGCCCTCGACTTCCTGCGCCGGCGCGCCAGCCAGCAGGCCGATGCGGGCCTGGAGCTGGATGACGCGATCAGCGAAACCGTTGCCGGCGATTCGCCCAACCCGATGGACACGACGCAGGCCAGCCAGCAGGCCTGGGCGCTGCATGAATGCATGCGCAAGCTCGAAGCCAGGCAGCGCGAAGTGGTGAGCCTGGCTTACATGCGCGACCTGAGCCACAGCGAACTGGCCGAGCAGCTCAAACTGCCCCTGGGAACGGTGAAGACCTGGATCCGCCGCGGCCTTGAACAATTGCGCGGCTGCATGGGCCGTTTTGCCTGAAGGGAGAGCGCATGAATCTGCTGAACTCTCCTGAATTGCTGGACCGCCTGGCCGCAGCCCATGCGCTGGGCACGCTGCGAGGCGGTGCGCGACGCCGCTTCGAGACGCTCGCGCGCCGCAACGCCACCGTGCGGGCCGCGGGCCTGATCTGGCGGGAAAGGTTCGCCTCGATGACCGAGCTGCAGTCCGCCGGCCAGCCGAGCCCGAATGTCTGGAAGCGGATCGAAAACCTGCTCGGCGCGCAAAGTGCCCCGGCGGCCTCGGCGAAGGAGGCAGCCATGCTCGGAAAGTTGCGGCGCGGCCTGGGGCTCTGGCGGGGTGCGGCCCTGGGAGGCGCATTGGCCAGTGCCGCCGCTGTGGTGGTCGGCGTCAATCTGAGCCGCGAAGTGACCAGCCGTGACGGTCAACTCGCGCAGGTTCGACAGCAGGGCTCGCAGCTGGCGGCGCAAACCGCGCAGCTGGCCGCGCGGATGCAGGGCATGCCCGAGATCCAGTACGTCGCCGTGCTGGCTGACGACAAGGCGGCGGCGTCGATGCTGGTCACGTTCGACCCCAAACACAACATGCTCACGCTCAAGCGGGTGGGCGCATTTCAGGAAGCGGCGGACAAGTCGCTCCAGCTGTGGGCGCTGCCGCCGTCCGGCGGTCCCAGGTCGCTCGGTGTGCTGGGCGGCCAGGCCGTCATCAAGATGGTTGCCGCGGAAGGCGAGGTCAAGGAGATGCCGGCACTGGCAATCAGCCTCGAGCCCAAGGGCGGAGTGCCGGCGGGCAGCGGTCCCACCGGCCCCGTCCTGTTCAAGGGCGCCTTGCTCCAGACCACCCTGTGAAAAACAACAAAAAAGCCGTCGATCGACGGCTTTTGATCGGGCTGGTGAAAGCCTAGCGCCAGCGGCCGCCGTGATGGCGGTGGCCGCCCCAGCCGCCACCAAAGCCGAACCCCAGCGAGACGCCGATCGGCGGGTAGTAGGAGGGGTAGTAAGCGGGGTAGTACGCAGGAGCGTAGGGCTGATAGTAGGCGGGGGCTGCAGGGTAGTAGGCGGGATAGACCACTGTGGATGACGCCACCACTGCCGGCACGCTCTGGATCCCCGCCGGCGCGGACATGACCTCACCGTTCGCGGCCTGATAAACGTTCTGCGGCGCGGCGCCCACCGGCGATAGCTGCAGGCGGATCGACGGGCCCGGATCGTTGGGCATCTGCACGGTGAACTGCCGTTCACCGTACTCGTAAGTCACGTTGTAGCCGACGGCCCGGTTTTCGTAGAAGGTCTGGGTCGTGCATTGCCGCACGTTCTGCACTGCCGCTCCGCCGCCCTCGACGCGGTCTCCGACGACGGCTCCGCCGATCAAGCCCAGAACGGTCGCCGCTGCCCGGCCGCCACCGCCGCCGATCGCGTTGCCCATCGCTCCGCCGGCAATCGCGCCGATGGCGGCGCCGGCGCCGCTTTTGGGCTGCTGCACGACATAAGGCTGGTCGTTGCACACCTGTCGCGGCACCTGCACCTGCTGGATCACCGGTGTGCTGGAGATGACGCGGGCCATGATGTCCTGGGCCTGGACGCCGACGCCCAGGGCCGCGAGCGCCGCGGTGACGCCAATCGAGATTGTCTTGTGCATGGAGAGCCTCACTTCATTGCCCGCAATACCTGAAGTCTAGGCATTTACTGCGTTCTTGTCCTGACCGCTGGGTAAAGCAAGCGTAAAAGTAGGACTCGGCGACGTCGGCGACAATTTCGCTCCTATGCAGAACCTTCAGGAATGGCTTGCGCACTGCGAGCGGCTTCATCCCCGGACCATCGAGCTCGGCCTGGAGCGGTCGCAGGCCGTGGCCACGCGCATGGAGTTGCGATTCGACTGCCCCGTGATCACGGTCGCGGGCACCAATGGCAAGGGCTCGACCTGCGCCATGCTGGAGGCAATCGCCCTGCAAGCCGGGTGGCGCACCGGCGTCTACACGTCTCCGCACCTGGTGGATTTCCGGGAGCGGTGCCGCATCCACGGCGAAATCGTCCAGCCAGCCGATCTGCTGCCGCACTTCGAACGGGTCGAAGCGGCGAGGCAGGACATCACGCTGACCTATTTCGAGTTCACGACGCTGGCGATCATGAGCCTGATGGCCCGCGCCGGGCTGGACGTCGCGATCCTGGAGGTCGGGCTGGGCGGGCGCCTGGACACCGCCAACATCATCGACACCGACTGCGCGGTGATCACCAGCATCGACCTGGATCACATGGAACTGCTCGGGCCCGACCGCGAGAGCATCGGCCGCGAGAAAGCGGGCATCCTGCGGGCCGGCCGGCCGGCGATCGTGAGTGACCCGGTGCCGCCCCAGAGCGTGATCGACCGGGCCAGCGAAATCGGCGCCGACCTGTGGCTGCTCGGGCGCGACTTCAACTTTTCGGGAGACCAGCAGCAGTGGAGCTGGGCTGGCCGCGGCCGCAGGTATGCCGGGCTGGCCTATCCGGCGCTGCGCGGCGCCAACCAGTTGCTCAACGCGTCCGGCGCCCTGGCCGCGCTCGAAGCCTTGCGCCCCCGTCTGCCGGTAACGGCGCAGGCGGTGCGCAATGGGCTGGCCATGGTCGAATTGCCAGGCCGGTTCCAGGTGGTGGCCGGCCAACCCGTGCTGGTGCTGGACGTGGCTCACAACCCGCATGCGGTGGCGGCGCTGGCTGCCAACCTGGACGCGATGGGGTTTTATCCGACCACCCATGCGGTCTTCGGCGCGATGGGGGACAAAGACCTGGCGCCGATGCTGCGCAGGATGGGTCCGCTGGTGGACCGCTGGTACTTTACCGACCTGGACACGCCGCGCGCGGCAAAAGCGCAGGACCTGCTCGGGTTGTGGAAGGCGCAAGAAGTCCGCAAGGATGTTGCCGGAAGCACCCACGCGACCCCGATGGATGCCCTGCGGGCCGCAGCGGCGGCAGCCGACCCCGCTGATAGAATCGTGGCCTTTGGATCGTTCTACACGGTAGGAGGCGTTCTGAAGGACGGGATTCCCCGCTTTCAGTCCAGACTTCCGGGCTCCTGAAGGCCCCAGCCGGGCACCACGCATGGCCTTTTTCAAGTTGCTTAAAGCTGGTGACGATTCCGCCGCCAGCCCCCGCCAGACCGAAAGCGTCGAGGCAATGCGCAGGCGCGCCAGGCACCGGCTGATCGGCGCGGCAGTGCTGGTGCTGGCCGGCGTCGTCGGATTTCCCCTGCTGTTCGACACCCAGCCGCGCCCCGTCGCGGTGGACATCCCGATCGAGATTCCGGACCGCAACAAGGTCAAGCCGCTGCCCCTGCCACGGGCCGAACCGCAGGCCGCCGCCGCGCGGGCGTCGGCGCCCGCGCCGTCCGTCACGGCCGCCGGTCCCATCCAGGATGCCCGGGTTGTGCCAGCTGAAGAAACGACAGTTGCTGTCCCGGTTCCGCCGACAGTTCCGGCAATCAAAGCCGACGCCAGGCCCGGCGCCAGGGCGACGGCGAAAAGCGAACCCGTCAAGGCCCCGCCCACGAGCGACAGCAAGCCTGTTGCTGCGACCGACAACGGCGCGAAGGCCCGCGCCTTGCTGGAAGCCAGACCGGCCGAGGAATCGGCAGCGGCAGTGGCGGCCGAAGGACGCTTCGTGGTGCAGGTTGGG
>JANXVP010000532.1 GCA_025351615.1 Ramlibacter sp.
GGCCCGGGATGCCCATCGCACCGCGGGTGAGGGACACCCAGTCACGCGAGACGATCATGCACAGTAGCGTGAAGCTCAAGGTCACGATGGCGAACGAATGGCGCGACAGCCGCAGCGACGAATAGCCGATGCCCAGCCCCACTGCCGCGGCCAGGATGCCGCCGGCAAGCGCGGCGCTCCACAGCGGCCAGTTCAACTCGGTCACCAGCAGCGCAGCGGTGTAGCCGCCGACGCCGAAGAACGCCACCTGGGCGAAGGAGAGCAGCCCGGTGTAGCCGTAGACGAGATTGAGGCCGCCGGCCAGCACGGCGAAGGTACCGAAGCTCACCCCGAGCGCCAGAACGTATTCATTGCCCGTGAAATTCGGCACCGCGAACAGGATCGCGATGGCGGCGAGAACGGCCAGCGCGCGGGCCGCAGGATGGTTCATATCCGCACCCCTCGGCCGAACAGGCCTTGCGGCCGGATCAACAGGATCAGGATCATCGCGGCGAAGGCCAGGCCGTCGACCATCACCTGGGGCAGGAAGCCGCCGACCAGGCTTTCGAGGATGCCAAGCAGCACGGCGGCGATCGCGGCGCCGGAGATGTTCCCGAGCCCGCCGATGATGATGATCGCGAACGCCTTGAAGACGAAGCTGAAGCCCATGAGCGGATGGACCGCATAGATCGGCGCCAGCGCCGCCCCGGCAAGCCCGGAAAGGCCAATGCCGATTGCCACTGCCAGGCGCGAGATCGCGCGGGGATCGATGCCCACCATCAGCGCTGCCTCGCGGTTCTGCGCCACGCCGCGCATCGCCTTGCCGGGCTGCGTGCGATACAGGATGAAGTAAAGCGCCCCGAACGCAGCGAGGCCGAGGCCGAGTGCGAAGACCCGCAATAGCGGCACCCGCACGGTGCCGAGGGTGATATTGCTGTAGGTGTAGGCGGTCTGCAGCATCCTGGGTGTGGTGGTGAACAGAAAAACCGCCATGTTCTGCAGCACCATCGACAGGCCCAGTGTCAACAAGATGCTGCGCTCGAAGCTCTCGCCACGCAGCGTCAACAGCAGCGTTTCATAAAGCACGTAGCCGACGCAGGCGGCCCCAAGCGTCACCACCGCGACCGTTGGCCAGTACCCTAGGCCGAGGTTGGTCGTCAGGAAGTACGCGCCCATCGCACCCAGCATGTAGAACTCGCCGTGCGCGAAGTTGACGATCTCAAGCACGCCGAAAATCAGCGATAGGCCCATCGCGATCAAAGCGTAGATGACTCCGACGACCAGCCCGTTGATGGAGAGCTGGAGCAGGAAACCGGCGTCCAAAGCGGGTCAGGTCTTGCTGAAGCCGAGCACCACGACCTTGCCGCCTCGGATGCCGAGGATCACTGCGTTGTTGTGGATCAGGTTGTTCTGGTCGAACTCCAGCGTGGTGCCCAGAATGGAAGGGAACTTCGTCTTGGCCAGGGCGTCGCGGATGGAGACGGGGTTGGTGTTGCCGGCGCGCCTGATCGCGTCGATCAGGATCTTGGTGGTCTCATATGCCTCAAAGCTCACCAGGATCGGTGCCGTGCCGTTCCTTTTGGTGAACGCTTCCACGAAAGCCTTATTGGCGGGCGTGTCGATCGACGGGTCGTACGGTTGCACGGACGTCGTGCCGTCCAGAAAGCCGCTGGCCATGATTTCCTTGGGCACTTGGTCCACCAGCACGCGGCCGGTCAACGGAACCCCGCCACCCATGCCGTACCACTGGCGCATTGCGTTCTGAAAGTCGGCGTCGATCGCGTACAGCGCAAGCAGGCCGGGCTTTTTCGACTTGATCTTGGCGAACACAGTGCTGAAGTCCGCCGTGCCTTTCTGGTAGAAGTCCACGCCTGCCAGCTTTTGGTTGCGTTTCTTCAGCGCGCCCTCGAGGCCCGCCGAGCCGGCGCGGCCGAAGTCCGTGTCCTCGCCCAGGAAGGCGATGTTGCCGGCCTTGCCTTCCTTGTCCAGCCACGAGACCAGGGCGTCGAGCATGCTGGCGTCGGTTGGATTGACCTTGAAGGTCCACTTGTTGCCGCCCACGCCCGACTTCTCGGCGATCGCGGTCGCCGACGCGTTGGCGACGACGAAGGGGATCTCCGCGCGTTCCACCAGCGGCATGATTGCCATCGCCACCGAGCTGCAGAGGCCGTCCAGGATGGCGACGTACTTCTTGTCCGCGATCATCTGCGTCACGCTCTTCACGGCTTCGGCCGGATTGCAGCGGTTGTCCTGGAAATCAATTTCGATCTTGCGACCGAGCACGCCACCTGCAGCGTTGGCTTCCGCCATCGCCAGCTCCGAACCCCACCTCGAGTGTTGGCCGAACGTGGAGACGCCGCCGGTCATCGGGATCGAGGAGCCGATGACGATGGCCCCTTGCTGGGCGGCCGTGACCTGGACGGTCGCGGCGATCAGCAGGGCAAAGAAGAGTCGGTATATTTTCGGCACGTAGACCTCGTCGGTGGTTTGTTACAGGTTTTAGCATAGCCGTGGCCCCGAACAATCGCGACCGTCCCAGCCGCCGCCGGGCAGCCAGGCCACACGCTTTTGATTATGACAATACCGGAGCCTTTATTGGACGGGCGAGGCTGAATCCGGGAAGAAAACGACTGCTTGGACTGGGGGCTGAGCCGGAGGAGGCGAGCGGGTCAGCCTATGCCCAATTCGCGCGGAGTGAGGCATCCAAATGGGCTGCGGTGGTGGCTAGAGCGGGACTTGCGCCGTAATGGGGCGCGCCAGTGGCGCGCCGGCTTCGGGTTAACCAAAGAAATACCTGGATCGGTGCCGGGTACCACGCGCGGCGAGTACATCGAGGTCGATTTAATCCCGCACCCAGGACTCGCTTTCCGCATGCTCGGGATGTCGATGCCGACTTACGGAATGAGTCTCCGCGATGGTTTGGCATCGGTACTTTCCATCTTCCGTTCAATCCATCTGGATTTTGAGATCGCGGATCAGACCGCCCCAGACCTTGGCTTCACCTTCGGCACGCTGCTGGATTCCCGCAGTGGTGCCGGGGATGGGGAACAGGAACTGGTCAACCAGCTTGCCCCTTTGGACCGGGTCGGCCAGGAAGCTGTTTACCGCGGCCGAAAGTTTCTGAACCACCTTGGGGTCCATCCTGGCCGGACCCACCAGCGCATACCAGCCCGGCAGCGCAGGCGAGTCAGGCGTCAACTCTTTCAGGAGCGGAACGGCGGGCAACTGCGCAGAACGGCTTTCCCCTGACTGAGCGAGCGTCACGAGCTTGTTGGCCCTGATCTGGGACAGCGCTACCGCGGTTGGGACCACCATGATGTCGGTTTCCCCGGCGACGACCGACATCAGCGCCGGGGAGGAACTCTTGTAAGGAATATGCCGAACCTGGAAGCCGGAACGGCGCGCCAGCATCTCGGTGTAAAGATGGGTCGAGTTCCCCGTGCCGGCGCTCGCGAAGGTGAGCGTGTCGGGACTGGCTTTGGCGCGCGCCACCAAGTCAGCCCAGGACTTGATGCCGCTGGCGTTGCTTGCCACCAGGACGAAGGTGGCGTCGGCGACGGGGGCAATCAGCGTGAAGTCCTTCAGCGGGTCGTACGGGATGTTCCTGTACATGAACTGGTTGAAGCTGACAAGGGAGACGCTGGTCAGCATCAGCGTGTAGCCGTCCGCAGGCTCCCTGACAACCAGCGACGAGGCCAACATGCCGTTGGCGCCCGGCTTGTTGTCGACCACCACCGGCTGGCGCAGCTCCTGCGACATTTTGTCGGCCAGCAACCTGCCGACCAGATCGGCGCCGGCGCCCGGCGCCTGGGGAATGACCAGTTTGATCGGCCGGGTTGGGTAATCCTGGGCCTGGACAACGGATGCGCAAAGGCTGAGTCCGACCGCGGCGAGGGCAAGGATGGTGCGGCGCGAGTAGCGCATGGAACATGCTCCTGTTTTGACCGTGTGTGCAATGGCAAAATACCTTGGCCTTGAAGTCTAAGGCCAGTTGGTTTTCACCTGAAAGTCTCGAACAATGCCTGACCGCGACGACATCGGG
>JANXVP010000019.1 GCA_025351615.1 Ramlibacter sp.
GTTCACTGACCTTGCGCCACACCCGCCACAATGACCGGCCGCTGGACGACGGCGCCGAAGAAGTGGTGAAGCACGTCGCGCGGCTATGGGGCTTCCGGGTGCGGCTGGAAAGCGTTGACGGCCACGACCGGGTGCTGCAGCATTGGGAAGTGACGCCGACACCGCCCGCTTAGCTGCAATCTCCAGCCCAGATTTGCCAGTCCTGGTTCAGGAGCGCCGCGTCCCCAACGTAGCCGGACTGTGCCTGAACAGCTCCCACTCGAGACCGAATGAATAGCGGCCTTGCCCTTGGCCCGGTTGCGGCTGGACCG
This sequence comes from Ramlibacter sp., assembly GCA_025351615.1. Lineage (GTDB taxonomy): Bacteria > Pseudomonadota > Gammaproteobacteria > Burkholderiales > Burkholderiaceae_C > Ramlibacter. The sequence goes on from JANXVP010000019.1 coordinate 312, forward strand.
GCAAGGCCGTCGCCCACACGGTGACGGCCAAGGCTGCGCGGCAGATTGGCATGGCCTGAAACCGCTTGTTGTTGCTCATGGGGCCGATCCGTGCCGATATCGGCGTCCACGCGCGCATCGGCCTAGACTGCGGTCTCCACCGAAAGGAAATCACCATGTTCAAGTCCGATGTCATGCAAGGCCAGCGGATTCTCGTGACGGGCGGGGGCACCGGGCTTGGCCAGGCGATGGCCGAACGCTTCCTGTCGCTTGGCGCCGACATCGCGATCTGCGGACGCCGCAAATCGGTGTGCGATGCGACCGCGCAGGCCTGGCGGACGGCATTTCCGGAACGCCGGATCGATACCTTCGGCGTGGACATCCGCATCGCACAAGACGTCGAAGAGATGGTGGAGGCGCTCTGGCAGGGGGACGGCCTCACCGGATTGGTCAACAACGCGGCGGGCAACTTCATTGCGCCGACCGAGAGCCTGTCGCCGCGTGCCTTCGACGCCATCGCCAACATCGTTTTTCACGGCACCTTCTACGTCACCCAGGCGGTGGGCAGGCGCTGGGTGGCGCACGCCAAGGCGGGCGACTGGAAGGCGGGACAGCCATACCGCAACGTCATCAGCATCATCACGACCTGGGTGGATAACGGCTCGCCCTATGTGGTGCCGTCGGCGATGAGCAAAGCCGGCATCGACGTGATGACCAAATCGCTGGCGGTGGAATGGGCCAAGTTCGGTGTCCGTCTGAACGCCGTCGGCCCCGGCGAGATCCCGACCGAGGGCATGAGCAAGCGCCTCAATCCCGGTGAGCAGCCGGGTGCGCGCAGCAAGGCTGGGAACCCGATGGCACGGCCGGGGATGATGAGCGAACTGCAGAACCTGTCGACCTTCCTGATGGCGCCGGGGCACTGCGACTGGCTGACTGGCCAGAGCATCATGATGGACGGGGGCAACGCGATCGCCACCGGCGGCAACTTCTACGAACTGCGCAACTGGACCGACGCCGACTGGCAGGAAGCGCGCGAGCGCATCGAGGCGCAGAACGCCAAGGACAAGACCCAGCGCTGAGCGCCGTCCACCGCGCCGGCCCTGGCGGCTTCTGGTGGCGCTGCGAGCCTCGAGCCGCTCAGGCCCCGCCCCAGACCTCCTGCGCGGTCTCGATCACCAGGCGCAGCTTGCTGCGCTGCGCTTCCACCGCGATATTGTTGCCGTGCACGGTGCTGGAAAATCCGCACTGGGGCGACAGCGCGAGCTGGTCCAGCGGCGCATACCTTGCGGCCTCGTCGATACGGCGCTTCAGGTCGTCCTTGCTTTCCATCTCGCCGAACTTGGTGGTCACCAGGCCGAGCACCACCGTCTTGCCCTTGGGCAGGTAGCGCAGCGGCTTGAAGTCGCCTGAGCGGGCGTCGTCGTACTCCATGAAGTAGGCGTCCAGGTCCATCTCCCTGAGCAGTGCCTCGGCCACCGGCTCGTAGTTGCCGGCGGCCGCGTGGGTGCTTTTGAAGTTGCCGCGGCACAGGTGCATCGCCAGCAGCATTCCGGCGGGTTTCTGGGCGACGACCTTGTTGATGAACTGCGCGTAGCGGTGCGGCAGTTCGTCCGGGTCGTCGCCGCGCTGGCGTGCCGCTTCGCGCATTCTGTCGTCGCACAGGTAGGCGAGGTTGGTGTCGTCCATCTGCACATAGGTGCAGCCGGCGGCGGCCAGCGAACGCAGTTCGTCGCCATAGGCCTGGGCTACGTCGTCGTAGAACACCGGGTCGAGCTCCGGGTAAGCCTCGCGGCTGATGCCGGCCCGGCCGCCCCGGAAGTGCAGCATGGTGGGAGAAGGGATGGTCACCTTGGGCACGCATCCGGAATTCTTGTCCACGGAAACCTGACTCTTGAGGTACTGGAAGTCCGCGAGCTGGATGTCCCTGGCATGGCGCACCTTGTCGATCACCCGGATGACCGGTGGCGCAAGTTCCTCGCTGCCGTCGGCCTTGCGGATGGTGACCGGGATGTCGGTCTTGACGCCGCCGAGTTGCTCCAGGAAGTCGATGTGGAAATAGGTCCGGCGAAACTCGCCGTCGGTGATGCTCTTGAGACCCACCGACCGCTGGAACTGCACGATTTCCGCGATCGCCTGGTCTTCCACCGCGCGCAGCTGTGGCGGCGTGATCTGCCCTTTGGCCTTCTGTTCGCGCGCTTCGAGCAGGTATTTGGGACGCAGGAAGCTGCCGACATGGTCGTAACGCGCTGGGAGCTGGCTCAAGAATGTCTCCTGGATGGACGGAAAGTCCTTGATGTTAAAACACGCCTCCGTGCCTGTTCTGCGGGCAGTGCGATAGCGGCGGCGCCGTTATGTCGGAAATGCATAGCTGATAGAGTTCGGCCCGACTTGCCTGTTTCCATGAGAGCCCCAGAATGGGGTCGCAACATGGCGGGGCAGGTCAGCCGGCTGGCCGCTCGCATGTCTTTCCATCCTTCAGGAAAAATGACCATGCAGAAAAGAAGCTTTCTCCACGCCGCTCTCGCCGCCGGCGTTGTGTTCGCCGGCAGTGCGGCGATGGCCCAGGACAGTACCTTCAGGATCGGGCTGATCCTGCCGATGACGGGCCAGCAAGCCAGCACCGGCCGGCAGATCGAAGCCGCCGCAAAACTGTACATGGCGCAGAACGGCGACACCGTCGCCGGCCGGAAGGTCCAGCTGATCGTCAAGGATGACACCAGCCTGCCCGACGTCACGCGCCGGCTAGCCCAGGAGCTGGTGGTCAACGACAAGGTGAACGTGCTGGCCGGGTTTGGCATCACGCCCTCGGCGACTGCCACGGCGCCCATCGCCACCCAGTCCAAAACGCCTGAGGTGGTCATGGCCGCTGCCACTTCCAGCATCACGGAAGCCTCGCCCTACATCGTGCGGACCAGCTTCACGCTGCCCCAGGTCTCGGTCGCGCTGGCCGACTGGGCGCCGAAGAACGGCATCAAGACAGTCGTGACCCTGGTCAGCGACTACGGTCCCGGGATCGACGCCGAAAAGTATTTCAAGGAGCGGCTGCAGTTCAACGGCGGACAGGTCACCGAAGCGCTGCGGGTCCCGCTGCGCAATCCCGATTTCGCGCCGTTCCTGCAGAAGGTGCGCGACGCCAGGCCCGACGCCCTGTTCGTCTTTGTGCCTTCGGGCGCCGGCGCCGCCGTGATGAAGCAGTTCCTCGAGCGGGGCATGGACAAGGCCGGCATCCGGCTGATCGCCACCGGCGACGTGACGGACGACGACCAGTTGAACGACATGGGCGACGGCGCGCTCGGCGTCGTCACTTCGCACCACTACTCGGCGGCCCATCCCTCCGCCGCCAACAGGAAGTTCGTCGAAGCTTTCGGCAAGGCCAACAAGGGCATGCGTCCTAATTTCATGGCAGTGGGCGGCTATGACGGCATGCGTGTCATCTACGAAGCGCTGAAAAAGACCGGCGGCAAGGGCGGGGCCAATCCGTCCGGCGATGCGTTGCTGGCCGCCATGAAGGGGCAGATCTTCGAGAGCCCCCGCGGTCCGGTCTTCATCGATGCGCAGACCCGCGACATCGTGCAGAACGTCTACCTGCGCAAGGTCGAGAAGAAGGACGGCGAGCTGTACAACGTCGAATTCGACGTGATCAAGGACGTCAAGGACCCCGGCAAGACCAAGTGACGACGCAGTCGTCATCCCGGCCTTGAGCCGGGATCCATGTCGGTTGCGCC
>JANXVP010000036.1 GCA_025351615.1 Ramlibacter sp.
CAGACCCGTGGATCGGCTCGAACATCGACGGATAGCGGCGCTCCGGGTCGATGTTGCCGGTCGGCGCGATGCCCAGGCTGCCGGCCAGCGCCGCCGCAAGGTCGCTCAGGATGTCGGCGTGCAGGTTGGTGGCGACCAGCGTGTCGAGCGTCGCCGGGCGGTTGACCATTCGCGCGGTGCAGGCGTCGACCAGTTCCTTGTCCCACGTCACCTGCGGAAATTCCCGGCTGATCTGCAACGCGATCTCGTCCCACATCACCATCGCGTGGCGCTGGGCATTGGACTTGGTCACCACGGTGAGAAGCTTGCGCGGACGCGACTGCGCCAGCCGGAAAGCGAAACGCATGATGCGTTCGACGCCGGCCCGCGTCATCATCGACACGTCGGTGGCGGCCTCGATCGGGTGACCCTGGTGCACCCGCCCGCCGACTCCCGCATATTCGCCTTCGGAGTTCTCGCGCACGATCACCCAGTCCAGGTCGTTCGGGCCGCAGCGCTTGAGCGGCCCGTCGATTCCGGGCAGGATCCGGGTCGGCCGCACGTTGGCGTACTGGTCGAAGCCCTGGCAGATTTTCAGGCGCAGGCCCCACAGCGTGATGTGGTCGGGAATGTCCGGATCGCCCGCCGAACCGAACAGGATCGCATCCATCCCCCGCAGCGCCTCCAGGCCGTCGGGCGGCATCATCACACCGTGCTTGCGGTAGTAGTCGCCGCCCCAATCGAAGCAAGTGAAGGCGAACTGAAAGCTGTTCTGTGCGGCCGCCAGCGCCTGGAGCGCGGTCTGTCCGGCCGGAATCACTTCCTTGCCGATGCCGTCGCCCGCAATGCAGGCGATCCTGTAGGTCTTCATCGTGTCTCTCTCGTGCTTGTTGCGTGCGGTTCCCATGGATTCTAGGCGGCGCGTCTTGCGCGCGAAAGCGTGCGACCCCGGCGCGGGTAAGTCCCGGGAAAATGGCTTCCGGAGCCGCCCGAATCTGGCGATGATGGATCACCAGCTTCCGACCCACCGGCAAAACCCATGACCCACAAAGACATCCTCCTGGAGATCCAGGGACCGGTGGCCGTGATCCGGCTCAATCGCGCGGCCAAGCGCAATGCACTGAGCGACAGCCTGATTCTCGGCCTGCGCGAGCTGTTCGAACTGGAGCTGCCGCAAACCGGCGTTCGCGCTGCCGTGCTCGACGGCGCCGGCGAGCATTTCTGCGCCGGACTGGACCTGTCGGAACTCAAGGAACGCGATGCCGGCCAGGGCCTGCACCACTCGCGCATGTGGCACGCGGCGCTGGAGCAGGTGCAGTACGGCCCGGTGCCGGTGGTGGCCGCGCTGCATGGCGCCGTCGTCGGCGGCGGACTCGAGCTGGCCAGCGCCTGCCACATCCGGGTGGCGGACGAATCGACTTTCTATGCCCTGCCGGAAGGTTCCCGCGGCATCTTCGTCGGTGGCGGCGGCGCGGTGCGGATTCCGCGCCTGATCGGCGCGGCGCGCATGACCGACATGATGCTGACCGGACGTGTCTACAACGCGCACGACGGCGAGCGCGCCGGCTTTGCGCAGTACCTGGTGCCGCCAGGCGAGGCGTCTGCCAGGGCGCTGGGGCTGGCGACCCGGATCGCGGAGAACGCGCCGTTGACCAACTACGCGCTGATGCACGCCCTGCCCCGCATCGCCGAACAGCCAGCCGACCAGGGCTTCTTCACGGAAGCGTTGATGGCCGCCATCGCGCAGAGCGCACCCGAGGCCAAGAGCCGGGTCAAGGCCTTCCTCGACGGCACGACGGTCAAGGGCAAGAAGGCCCCATGAACAGCGGGGGCGCGCCGGCGCCGGCAGCGCCGGCCGCATCGCCCGGCTGCACCTGATGCATGAGCCACCATCGATCGACAAGGGCGAGATCACCGACAAGGGATCGATCAACCAACGCTCGGTGCTGCGCCACCGGGACCGCCCTCGTCGTTGCGCTGCACGGCGGCACGCTGCCGCTTGCCCTCCAGCCGTCAAGTGGCCGGTGACGGCCGTGCACGAAAGCCGCGATGCTATTGTTTGTATAGCAGAAACTGCGTACACTTGCTTACCACACCCCGCAGACCAGGCCAGAGCGCTCCAGGAGATGTCGATGAGTTCCAGGGAAAACGCCGCCATCAGCCAGCTGCTGGGCCTGCTGGAGGCGCGCTATGCGATGCGCGTGCTGTGGGCGCTCAAGGACGGCCATGCGCAGACCTTCCGGCTGCTGCAGGACAGCGTCGGAGGCATCACGCCGAACACCCTGAACACCCGGATCAAGGAACTGCGCGAAGCCGGCCTCGTCAATCATGGCAGCGATGGGTATTGCGTGACGCCGTCGGGCTCGGACCTGCTCAAGCGGATCAACGACCTGCAGGCTTTCGCGGCCAAGTGGGTCGTCAGCCAGGGCAAGAAAAAATAGCGCCGGACTGCTCGCTAAAATCGCGGATTCAATGGACTTCGCGAAGGATAAAAATGCACACCACTCCGTCCGGCCTGCAATATGAAGACACGACCGCCGGCACCGGCGCCGAGGCCAAACCCGGCCAGCACGTCCATGTGCACTACACCGGCTGGCTGTACAACGACGGCCAGCAGGGCGCCAAGTTCGATTCCAGCGTCGACCGCAAGGACCCGTTCGCCTTTTCGCTGGGCGCCGGCATGGTGATCAAGGGCTGGGACGAAGGCGTCGCCGGGATGAAGATCGGCGGCAAGCGCACGCTGGTCATTCCGCCGCAGCTGGGCTATGGCGCCCGTGGCGCCGGCGGGGTGATTCCTCCCAATGCGACGCTCAAGTTCGACGTCGAACTGCTCGACGCGCACTGATCCCGTCGCCTGATCGGCCCAGGCCGGAAGCGCTATCGCGCGCCAGCCGAGCCGCGCCGCGCCGTGACCTCGATCTCGATCCGCATTCGTGGATCGGCCAGGCCCGCGGAAATCATCATCGCGGCCGGTCGCACTTCGCCGAAGTACTTGCGCAGGACGGGATGGCTGGCGGCAAAGTCCGGCGCATGCGGAACGACATACACCACGCGGACCACATCGGCCAGGCTAGCGCCCGCTTGCCCGAGCGCAGTCTCGATGTTTTTGAAGCACTGCTCCGCCTGGGCTTCGATGCCCTCGGGGATGGTCATCGCGCTGTAATCGAACCCGGTGGTTCCGGAAACGAAGATCCAGTCGCCGTCGACGACCGCCCGGGAGTAGCCGATCTCCTGTTCAAAGAGGGATCCTGAACTGATCAGTTGGCGGGCCATGGGATCCCTTTCCGGCGAAAAACAACCACTTTAGCGACCTTGAAATGCTTTGGAAGACCCCAAAGTCCCGAGCAACCGACTTATTTACCGGCCTCACCGCCCCGCCAACTGACCATGTCCGAGACTCCGACCCCCGATCCCTTGCAAATGCAAGACCCGCTGGAAGCACCGGCGCCTGGCACGGATGCGACCGACGCCTTCGTCGACTTCGTTGACAGCGCCGAGTTGCGGGCCCGGCTGGCCGAGCTGCAGGCCAAAAATGCCGAGATCGGCGAGCAGTACCTGCGCTCCCAGGCCGAAATGCAGAACACCCGGCGCCGCGCCGACGAAGAAATCTCCAAGGCCCGCAAGTACGCGGTCGAGAGTTTTGCCGACAGCCTGCTGCCGGTCGCCGATAGCCTGGAGGCCAGCCTCGCCGTCAAGGACGCCTCGCCGCAAGTGATCCGGGAAGGCGCCGAGGCCACGCTGCGCCAGCTCAAGGCGGCGCTGGAGCGCAACAAGGTGCTCGAGATCGACCCGCCGGCCGGCACCCGCTTCGACCCGCACCGGCATCAGGCGATTTCCGTGGCGCCTGCCGAGCAGGAAGCCAACACCGTGGTCACCGTGCTGCAAAAGGGCTACTCGATCGCCGACCGCGTATTGAGGCCGGCCCTGGTCACCGTCACCGCACCGACATAAGTCTTGAAACACGTCCACTGGGCCGCAAGTACCCCTGGACAGATTTGAATTCGCTTCAGAGCCGCAAGTTAAGGAGAAAGAACATGGGAAGAATCATCGGGATCGACCTGGGCACGACCAATTCGTGCGTGTCCATCATGGAGGGCAACACCCCCAGGGTCATTGAAAACAGCGAGGGCGCGCGGACCACCCCCTCGATCGTCGCCTACCAGGAAGACGGCGAAATCCTGGTCGGGGCCTCGGCCAAGCGGCAGGCGGTCACCAACCCCAAGAACACCCTGTACGCCGTCAAGCGCCTGATCGGGCGCAAGTTCGCGGAGAAGGAAGTGCAGAAGGACATCGACCTGATGCCCTACAAGATCGTGGCGGCCGACAACGGCGACGCCTGGGTCGAGGTGCGGGGCAAGCAGATTTCGGCGCAGCAGGTGTCGGCCGACATCCTGCGCAAGATGAAGAAGACCGCCGAGGACTATCTCGGCGAGCCGGTCACCGAAGCGGTGATCACGGTGCCCGCGTATTTCAACGACGCGCAGCGCCAGGCCACCAAGGACGCCGGCCGCATC
>JANXVP010000043.1 GCA_025351615.1 Ramlibacter sp.
CAGCACGCGCAGCACCTTCCAGGCCGGACGCGCCTCACCCAGTGGCTTGACCACTGCGTGGAAGCCCTGCACCCGGCCTTCGGCGTTGACGAAGGTGCCGGGCGTCTCGGTGAACGGCGCGATCGGCAGCAGCACGTCGCTGAAGTCCATGTTGGCCTTGAACGGACTGAGCGTGACGACCATCTGCGACTTGTTCAATCCGGCAATGGCCGCGCGGCCATCGGCGGCATCGAATTCCGGCTCGGTGTTCAGCAGCAGCACCGCTTTCAGCGCGCCACCCAGCATCTGGCCGGCGTTGAGGCCATCGGGGCCGGGCATTGCGCCGGCCAGTTGCGCTCCCACCGTATTGGCGGCCTCGGTGAGGTAGCCGACGGTGGCGCCGGTCTGTTCGGCAATCCAGTTGGCCAGCGCCAGCAGGCTGGTGGCGCTGGCGTGGTGCGCGGCAGCGTTACCCAGCAGGATGGCCTTGCGTTCGCCCGACAGCAGCGATTGGGCGATTGCCTTGCCCTGATCGTTCTCGTTGCCGGGCACGGGGGCTGCGACGCCTTTCTGGGCGCCGATTGAAGCAGCCACATCCGCCAGCGCCTGCACCCACTGGCCGGCCGGCACGATCAGCCGGTTGTGCACCGGCATCGCCCAGTCGTGCTCGACGTCATGCAGCACCGACAGCACCGCGCCCTTGCGGACGGCTGCGCGCAGCCGCATCGCGAACAGCGGATGGTCCTTGCGCAGGTTGGAGCCGATCACCAGGGCGCCTTGCAGATTCGACAGCGAAGCGATCGACGTGCCCAGCCAGCGGACGGACCCAGAACGCTCGAACTGCGCGTTGCGCAGGCGGTAGTCGATGTTCTCGCTGCCCATGGCCCGCATCAATGCGCCGGCCAGGAACAGCTCTTCCACGGTGCTGTGCGCACTGGCGAGGGTGCCGATGCTGGCCGCGCCGTGGTCGGCCTTGATCTGGCGCAGCCCATTGGCCACGTACTCAAGAGCGGTCTGCCAGTCGACAGGCTTCCATTGACCGCCCTGCTTGAGCATCGGCTGGGTCAGGCGCTCGCCGGTGTTCAGCGCTTCATAGGAGAAGCGGTCGCGGTCGGCCAGCCAGCATTCGTTGACGGCTTCATTCTCCAGCGGCAGGACGCGCATCACCTTGTTGTTCTTGACCTGCACGATCAGGTTGGCGCCAGTGCTGTCATGCGGACTGACGGACTTGCGGCGCGCCAGCTCCCAGGGACGCGCCTGGTAGCGGAAAGGCTTGCTGGTGAGGGCGCCGACCGGGCACAGGTCGATCATGTTGCCCGACACCTCGGAATCGATGGTGTCGTTCAGCACGGTGGTGATCTCGGAATGCTCGCCGCGGTGGATCATGCCCAGCTCCATCTCTCCGGCCAGCTCTTGGCCGAAGCGCACGCAGCGGGTGCAATGGATGCAGCGCGACATCTCTTCCATCGAGATCAGCGGGCCGGCGTCCTTGTGGAACACCACGCGCTTTTCTTCCTCGTAGCGTGACGACGAGCCGCCGTAGCCCACGGCCAGGTCCTGCAGCCGGCATTCGCCGCCCTGGTCACAGATCGGGCAGTCCAGCGGATGGTTGATCAGCAGGAACTCCATCACCGACTTCTGGGCCTTGATCGCCCTGTCGCTTTTGGTGCGGACGATCATCCCCTGCGTCACGGGCGTGGCGCAGGCAGGCATCGGCTTGGGCGCCTTCTCCACGTCGACCAGGCACATGCGGCAATTGGCCGCGATCGACAGTTTCTTGTGGTAGCAGAAATGCGGGATGTAGGTGCCCGCCTTGTCGGCGGCATGCATGATCATGCTGCCCTCGGTGATCTCCACCTTCTGTCCGTCGAGTTCGATCTCAATCATGAGGTCACAGCCGCCTTGTTGATCAACGCCTCGAACTCGGGGCGGAAATGCTTGATCATGGCGCGCACCGGCATCGCCGCCGCGTCGCCAAGGGCGCAGATGGTGCGGCCCTGGATGTTGTCGGCCACCGAGTTGAGCAGGTCCATGTCGCTGGGCTTGCCGTGGCCGTTGTGGATGCGGTCGACCACGCGCCACAGCCAGCCCGTGCCTTCGCGGCAGGGCGTGCACTGGCCGCAGGATTCGTGCATGTAGAAGTACGACAGGCGCTTGAGCGACTCCACCATGCTGCGGCTGTCGTCCATCACGATCACCGCGCCCGAGCCCAGCATCGAGCCGGCCTTGGCGAGGGAGTCGTAGTCCATCGTGCACTCCATCATGATGTGCGCGGGCA
>JANXVP010000051.1 GCA_025351615.1 Ramlibacter sp.
TACCGGGCGAGCCTGGAAGCAGACGGCGCCTGATGCGGGAGCGTTGCGGCACTGCCGTGACGCCAAGGTCTAGCAGGTCCGGACAGGTTGACTATTAAATAGAACTGAAATAAATTCAAGCTCTGCTCACAAGTAAAAATAATTCGGGAGGGCGGGCATGATCGAGCGCTTGTTTTGGCCGGCAGGCCGATGGTTATTTGCGGCCGTCAAAAGTGTTGCAGTCCGGTGTTGCCCCGAATTGGGCGCGTCACGCAAAACGACGCCTCAGCTCCCTGAAGTGACAACGTCAATATTGCCTCCGGCGGTGCCGTTAGCGGGACAAAAGGCATTACCAAAGCGACGCGAACCCGAGGGGGGAAAGGCGCTGAACAAGCGCGAGTATTCAGCGGCGCTGAGGTGTGTGCAGCTTTTGATGGAGAACTCCAGGCACCTTCTTCGTGTCCTGCTCCTCACGGCGTCATCTGCAACCCTTGTGTGGGCGCAAACGCCCGCTCCTTGTCCCGGTTGCAATCCGGCCTCGGCACATCCCCTGGCATCTTGCGTCATCCCGGCGCAATGGGGGCAACCGGAAGTGGATTTTGGGCCGGGGGTGACCTTTGGCGGGGCCGCTGGAGTGGGCTGCTCGAGACTTGCCGCGTATGTTTCAGTTTCGAGCCCTCCGGGAAGTTCGCTGTCCAGTTGCGCACCGAATTTACCGATCGCATGGAGTAGCAGTGGCGGCAGCTGGGTCGGCCTGGATGTAGTTACTGATCTGACCATACTGAATTGGCCGGTGCCACCGGACAACATCCAGACCATCTACTACCAGGGCATCAATGAGGGGCGCTCGTTTGGAAGCTGTGGATGCTCTGATAGCTTCAATATCAATGCCGTGGGCGTCGGCACCGATGGCCAATGCTATTGCAAGGCCGGGCTGTTTTGGGACGGCTCTGCCAACCGATGTGTGGCAACTCCGCCCGCCCCCATCAGAATCGATCTGTATGGCCCATCCAGCACCAAGGCGCTGCCCGCCGGACCGTCGCTGCCGCAAGTGGCGCACGTCAGCCAGAACGGCAGTGCCGCCCCCGGCAAGGCGGTCACCATCGCGCTTGCGGCGGGAACCGGCCTGAGCGGCACAACCGACGGCCAGGGCGACGTCCAGTTCACTTACGAACCTCCTGCCACCCAAGCGACCGCTGTCATCACCGCATCCTGCCAAGGGTGCGTCAACACAGCCAGCAAAACGATCAACGTCGAGGGCGCGGATGCCAATATGTGTCCTGCCGACCCGGGCACGTTGGTCGGCAACCCGATCAACACGGCAACCGGCGAGAAGCTGCAGGCCGAGCCGGACTGGCAGGAGGCGGCCGCGCATCCCTTGTCCTTCGTGCGCCACTACGCCAGTTTTTCCAAGGCCAATGCGGGCCTGGGGCCGCGCTGGAGCCACAACCACGATGCGTCGGTCGCGAAGACGGACCTCGAGGCCACGGTGCGGTTCGGCGACGGCACCAAGCTGCTGTTCAGGCGCGACTCGGTGTCCGGCGCGTGGATTGCTGAAAACCTGCGCGACAGCCTCACTGAATCGGCGTCGGGTCTGCTCTACACCCGTGCCGGTGACGAATCTCGCTGGCTGTTCGACAGTGCAACGGGGCGGTTGCAGTCGGTCAGCCAGCGCAACGGCTGGACGATGCGCATGGCTTACAACGCCGCAAACCAGCTCGCCAGCGTCACCAACGCCTTTGGCCGCAGCCTCTTGTTCGCCTATGACGGAGTGGGCCACCTGACAAGCGTCACCACGCCGGACGGCCAGCGCTTGGGCTACGGCTACGACGCCAGCGGCCGGATGGGCTCGGTCCGGCTTCCGGACGGCAGCAGCCGGAGCTACCTGTACGAGAACGCCGCCATTCCTGACGCATTGACCGGCATCGTCAATGAGGCCGGTGTGCGCTACGCCAGCTTCAGCTACGACGCCGCGGGCCGCGCCATCCGTACCGAACACGTGGGCGGGGCCGGGGCGTTCAGCGTCGGCTTCAGCGCAAGTGCCGCGCCGTCCGCCGGCAGCCTGGTCGCCGGCGCCACCGTCAATCCCTCCATTTACCGCGCCAGCTCGCAGGTGACGGATCCGCTGGGACATGTGCAGACGTACACCTGGCAAGGCGGCGACGGCCAGGTCCGGCTGCTCAATGCCAGCGGCGCTTCGGCGGGCGGCCAGGTCGCCAGCCGGACCCTGGGCGGGCTCAACCTGACTGCGAGCGAGACGGACTTCCTCGGGGTTCAGACGATGTACACCTGGGACCTGTCGCGCCAGCTCAAGCTCTCGACCACGAAGGCGGCCGGCACGCCCGAGACGCAGACGCAGGGGACACAGTGGCATCCCAGCTTCCGGCTGCCGCTGCTGGTCACCGAGGCTGGCCGCACCACTGCCTTCAGTTACGACCCCCTGGGCAACAAGCTGGGCGAAACAGTCACCGACCTGGCGACGGGCCAGGCTCGCACCTGGCAGTGGACTTACACCGCCCAAGGCTTGATCGCTACCATGGCCGACCCCAAGGGCGCGGTCTGGACGTACGGCTATGACAGCAGCGGCAACCGGGTCAGCGTCAGGAATCCGCTCGGCCAGCAAACCAGCTACGCCTTCGATGCGGCAGGCCGCATCACCAGCCAGACCGAGCCGAATGGCCTTGTCACCACCTTTGCCTATGACACCCGAGGTCGCCTCACGCAACAGGTGCGGGGCGGCGAAACCGGCAGCTTCAGCTACACGCCCACCGGCCAACTTGCCAGCGCGCAAATGCCCAACGGGTATCAGGTCAGCTACAGCTATGACCCGGCGCAACGCCTCGTCGGCGCCACCGACAACCGCGGTGCCAACATCCAGTACACGCTCGACGCCGCGGGCAACCGAGTGCGCGAGGAAGTGAAGGACGCCACCGGCGCCATCGCTCTCGCCACCAGCCGCGTCATCAACAGCCTGAACAAGGTGGCTGCCATCCAGGGCGCTGTCGGCCAGACCACCGCCCTGGCTTACGACGCCAACGGCGAACCGGTCGCGCAGACCGACCCCTTGAACCAGACCACCCGCCAGGCGCTGGACGGCCTGCGCCGCCCCGTCGCCACGACCTTCGCCGACAACGCCTCCGCGACCCAGGCGTGGAACCAGCTCGACCAGCTGACCGGGGTCACCGATCCCAAGGGCGTCACGACCGGCTACCAGACCAATGCCTTCGGCGAAGTGATGGCCGAGACCAGTCCCGACATCGGCGCAATGAGCTACCAGCGCGATGCTGCCGGCGAGGTCGCGGGCATCACCGATGCGGTAGGCAACAGGACCGCCATCGCGCGTGACGCGCTGGGACGGCCGACAACGATCCAGTACGCGGCTGACAATCTCGCCGCCTTCAGCTACGACCAGGGCCAGGCCGGCTACCTCTCGAAGATCGACGACCAGTCCGGCGCCACCAGCTACGAGCGCGACGCCCAGGGCCGGGTCTTGAGCAAGACGCAGTCGGTCAACGACAACCCGAACAACCCCAGCCAGTTCAAGCTGCAGTACGGCTACACCGGCGGCGAACTGACCAGCCTCACCTACCCCAGTGGCCTGAAAGTGTTCTACCGGCGCACGGCGGGCCGCATTACCGGCGTCGACGTGCAGCAGCCTTCCGGCAACCCGCTCAAATCAAGCACTGCGGCTCCCTTCGTTGCCAACCTTGGCTATACCGCCCTGGGCCAGCCCAGAGCTTGGATCTGGGCCAGCGGCGACAGCGCCAGTCGCAGCTTCGATACGGACGGCCGCATGACGGCCAGTGAATTTGCCAGCTACAGCTATGACGCGGCCAGCCGCATCACAAGCGTCACCCAGAAGCTATGGGCCAGATCGAACAGCGGCAAAGACGAAGATAACCAGGACGGCAGGGCGCCTTACCTTGTTCCCATCACCTGGACCGCAGGCTATGACAGCCGCAATCGGCTGACCGGATTTGCCCGCAGCGGCGCCAGCAGCAGCTACAGCTACGACCCCAACTCCAACCGCCTGACGGCGATCGACACAGTCACCAGCGACGCTGACCTGGACGGCCTGTTCGACGCCGATGGCTTCAGCCAGAGCACCAGCCAGAGCATCAACCAGAGCCTGACCATCGACACGGCCAGCAACAAGCTGCTGGGCTTCAGCCAGAGCGTGACCCAGCTCAAGGGCTCGAAGTCCTCGACCGCCAACAGCCAGATCCGCTACAGCATCGACGCCAATGGAGCAATGACCAGCGACGGGCTGCGGACGTTCGAGTACGACGCCGCCAGGCGCCTGGCCAAGGTCAACATCCTGCAGGATGGCGAAGCCGCAAGCATCAGCTACCTGCACAACGCCCTCGGCCAGCGGGTGTTCAAGAGCGAAGCGCAGTCCGAGCAGAGGCAGCCCGATGAGCGGACCCTGGGCGTGGGCTTCGTCGACTGGCTGAAAAAGAACTTCCAGTGGATGTTCGTGCCCGGGCAGTCGAGCGCAAGTGTCGGCACGGCCTTCGTCTACGACGAGGACGCGAACCTGCTGGGGGAATACGACAACGGCAGCGCCAGGGGCAAGGGCCGCCAGGAATACATCTGGCTGCCCACGGACGATGGACAGGCGGTCCCGATCGGCATCTACAGGAACGGCAAAGCCTTTGCGGTGCATGCCGATCACCTTGGCACGCCACGCCTGATCACGGACAGCAC
>JANXVP010000061.1 GCA_025351615.1 Ramlibacter sp.
GCTGTCTGGCCCGGCGGGATCAGCTTTTTTGTATAGCTGCCCAGGGCATGGCCGAACACCGGCAAAGACGATGCGCTCGCAAAGTTGTGCCGCTGAAAATCCAGTTGGCCGGTGCTGTCGCCCAGCCAGCTCAGCCAGTAGCTGCGGATTTCGAACGGGGAGCCGTGCACATGCTCCAGGGCGCCGACAGCAAGCGTGCTGTGCTCGGGCACCACCTCGCCGAAGTCGGTCGGCATGTACCAGCGGCAGCCCCACTCCTGCAGCAGCTTGAACACGGCGAAGTAATGGGCGCGGTCGTTAGTGCCGGCCAGGTACACGCGGTTGCCGCTGCGGCGCAACACGATGGCGTCGGCTTGCGTCAACGGGTTCTTCTTTGCAGCGCGCTCCAGCGCTTTTTGCAATGAAGGGTCGGCGGCGAGAGCGGCCTGGCCGATGACGATTGCCGGCCCGGCGGGCACTGCGAGGTTGGCTGCCAGGGTCACGATCGGTGGCCTGGCCCCGCTCATCATCTCGACGTACTTCGCCAGGTCGCTTGCGGCCAGCTTTTCCATCTCGCCCGCCGAGGCGGACAGCACGATGGATGCGACGGGCTTGCCGTCCTGGACGATCAGCAAGTCGTCGGGGCCTTGCCTGCCCGCGATCTGCGCGCGTGCACTGGCAGGCAGCGCCGCAAGCAGTGCTGCCGCTGCGCTGGCAAGCCCCAAGGTCCTGCGCTTCAAAACAGGCCCTTCCACCAGCCTTTCGACACCTTGCGCGCCGGCAGCGGCGGCACATTGGCCGGCGATGCATCCTGCATCAGCGCGGTCTGCCGGCCGACGACCAGCAGCTGCGCCTCTTCCTTGCCCAGCATCCGCTCGGCGATGGCTTTCGCTTCCGACATGACGGGCACCCTGCGGCCGGACGAATGGGCGTCGCTGGCCAGGATGTGGGTCAGCCCCTCGCCCAGGAAGCGTTCGCCCCAGTACTTGGCCCGCGGCCCGAACACGCCCGTGAGCGCGCCGGCTGTCACCTGCATCCACGCCCCTTGCTTTGTCAGGTCGACGAATACCTGGTAGTTGTCTTCGACCCACGTCAGGCGTTCCGGATGGGTGATGACGGGCACGTAGCCGGCCGCGACCAGCTGGAACACCGATTCGGCGAACCTGGGCGGCGCCACGTGGTGCGATGGCTCCAGCAGCACATAGCGGGTGTTGTGCAGCGACGGCACCCTGCCGGCGCGCAGGCCTTCCAGCAGGCCGGGCACCAGGTGGACGTCGGCGCCGGTGGTCAGCTTCAAGGCGATGCCATGCTCGTCCAGCGCGCTTTGCAGGGCATCGCGCGCCGCTGTGATGCCGGCCTTGTCGTTCATGTACAGGCCGGGGTAGATGTGGGGCGTGCAGGCCATCTGCGTGATGCCGTCGTCGACCGCGATGCGGGCCATCGCCAGCGACATCTCCAGGCTTTTCGAGCCGTCGTCGATGCCCGGCAGGATGTGGCTGTGCAGGTCGATCATCGAGCCGCTTCGCTTTGCCGCAGCGGCCGCAGAAAGCCGCCGGCGAGCAGGGCGGCGAGGATGGCGTTGGCGGGGATGTGCATGTTGAACTCTACCAACGAGTGCAGCAGGAAGCCCAATAGCCCCAGGCCACAGAAGGCCGATGCCATCTGGTCGGCTGGCAGCAGGCCCTTGCCGATGGCCGAACGCACCAGCAGCAGCACGCGACCGGCCGCCAGCCACAGAAACGCCCCAGCAACGAGCACCGCGAAAATGCCGCCCTCGAACAGCATCTGCGCATAGTCCTCGTGGGCATATTCCGCATAGCCGTCCACCGCGACCGGCCTGAAGCGCAGATACACCGGGCCGTAAGTGCCCCAGCCCGATCCCCACGGCCAGAACTCACCTGCGCCTGCCAGGGTGGTCTTGGCCAGCAGGCCGCGAAAGGAGGCATCGATGGCCATCTTGCTCAGGTCGAAACGCGAAAGCAGCGTTCCGACGCCGACCAGGGCGACTGCAGCCAGCAAACCAGCCGCCAGGAGCAGCAGCAACATGCGCCAGCTGCGCGAGTACGAGCCTGCCAGCAGTGCCAGACCGGCCGCCAGCAGCGCCGCCGGCAACCCGGACAATGCCGCCCCGCGCGAGAAGCTCATCAGGATGCCCATGGCCAGCGCCAGGCCGCCCACGCTCCAGATGATCTGGGCGTGTCGCTCGGCAAAGCGCACCCCCACTCCGTCCGTCCACCGTGCACTCGACTCCGTCAGGCTGCACCAGGCCAGCCAGATGTAGCCTGCGAGGGCCATGGCAATGTAGTTGGCGAAATGGTTGGTGTTGGCGAAAGTGCCAAAAGGTCGTCCGGCAAATTCGGTCGTGAAATAAAGAGTCGATTGACTCCCGCCGGCAGCCTGGAGCAGTCCAAAAAACACCTGCAGGAAGGCCATGCCGGCGACGACACCGACCAGCAGCTTCAACTGCGACAGGCGCGACGCATACCCTGCCAGAAAGCCTGCGATCAGCGGGATTCCGGCCAGCAGCGAGGCCTTGGTGGCGTCAGGCACCAGGGAGAGCGGCAGGCTCGCTCCCATGGGGATGCCGGCGCCCGCCAGCAGCGGCCCGTAAACCCCCCGCCCTGGCGATCCAGTCCAGAAGCCTGCGGGCAGGGGCACCAGATACACCAGGGCCAGCCAGGCGGGGCTCAGGACGAGGATGGCGACTGCTGTCTTGTTCAGCAGGCTCTGCGGGGTGCTACGCCAGCTTCCCCAGGTCCATGCAGTCCGGATCCAGAGGCTGACCAGAAAGACCAGGGCGATGGCTTCCAGGCCGATCAGCGCGATCTGCCGGTTGCCGCCTCGCATCAGGGGCGACGCAACCAGCAAAAGCACGGCCGCACAAATGGCGACGGGGCCCATGGGCCCCGTGCTGCTTGCCGATCCGACGGACCGTTGGCTCAACAATTAACGGCCGCTGACGTCCGCGTCTTTATCCAAGCCGCGGTGAACACCGTATCCAGCCAGAATCAGGCCGCCGACGGCGAGCGCCCCTAATCCGGGCGAGCCGGCTGCCGCAAAGCGTCCCAGGGCAAGGCCGGGGGCACCGACAGGTTCCACAGCCGCGGTCAGCTCGCGGCAGGTCATGCGCTGGTTGATCGTCACTGCCTGGTTCGGCTGCAGCGTGATGGTGCAACCGTTGTTCAGTTGCAAGGTGACCGAGCCACTGGAGGACGTCACGAAACGCTCTCCGTCGTGAATCGCCTCGCCAGGTCCGGTGGAAGTGATGGACGCACCGTCCGTGTCCGTGACAACGCCTTCGACATTGCGGACAGTTCCCAACGACGGTGCATCGCCTTGGGCAAATGCAACAGAAGCCAGCAGGGCGGAACCTAGAAGGACAAAAGACTTGATAGACACGGCAAACTCCGAACGGGCAGTAATGGTTTGACTATAGGGGAAACGGGTGGAAGCGTCAATGGAGCGGCCCGTCACGCGGCGTGGTCCTACACGCCTTGTGGTAGTAGCTCGAGCGCATCGAAAGCGGCGCGTCCCTTGAATCCGGCGGCGGCTTCGAAAGGGGCGAAGGTTTCCAGTTGCAGGCTGGTCACCGGGCCGCAATCCGCGGGGACCGCGATGGCGAACTGAAAGTTTTGCCACGCTCCCGCCGTGTCCTGAAGGCCGGTGGACCGCCCGGCCACGGGGTTTGCGGCCTTGGTATTCGAGCATCGGGCAGTCCAGGCGAGCCCCTGTTCCATTCGCAGGCGGCTGCTCATGTACTGCCCCCGCAGCAGGTATTTTCCGGGAGCGGCAAACACGTATTGCCGGATGATCGGCAGCGCGACCGGGCGGCCGGTGAACTGGATGTCGAGCACCTGGCCCCTGTTGCCGCTGCCTCGCTGGGTGACGAATGCGCCGGCGCGGCTGGGGAGCGAGGGTGTCACTTCCCAGTCGAAGCCGTCAGGCTCGAAGGCCTGGTCGAAGCGGCCGTTGTAGAGCAATGGCGTCGCCCGCCGTTGCCGGGCCACCCACAGCCCGTAGGCGTCGCCCCACTGCCCGTCGGCTTTCAGGGCCCGCATGTATTGCTGGATCGTCGGCTTGGTCAAGCTCCCTTTCGCCGACGCTGCAGCCACCAGCGGCAATGCCGCCGGCATAGGCAGCTTGAGCGATTCCATGCTCGCCAGGACTTGCGGCAACCAGCGTGGCGCCGTGGGCAGGTGAGGACGCAGCAGAGCCGTGCCTGCGCCCGATGCCACGATGCGCGCCAGTGATTGCGCGGCCTTTCCGTTGCCCCGAAATTCAACCAGCTCGACCAGCAACCGGGTTGCCTTGGGCAGGTCATTGCGGGTGAGCGCGGCGCCGACGCGCCAGGTCAGCACATTGGGCTCGGTCGGCGCCAGGGTGGAGGCGGCCTGCAGCAGTGCCTGTTCGTGTTGACCGGTTTCCAGGGCGGTCAGATCGATCCAGGCCGCCGCGTCTCCCGGGTTGCCTGCAATCCGCGCACGCAGCGCCTCCTGGCGCACGGCGTCAGGAGAAGGTGCTGTGGCGCATAGGGGAAGATAGGGCGTGTCCAGCAAGGTGCAGGCGCGCTCCATGTGCGTCGTGACGCTGGCCCAGAGCAGCCAAGCCGCGAGGCCTGCACCCAGCGCTGCAAGGGACAGCCGCGCGCCTGCCGCCATGTCAGTTGATCGGGCCGCCGCTCAGGCCGGTGATCACCACATTGCCCTCGCGGGAGGCGAACTCGGCCCGCAGCACCATTTTCTTGCCCAGGGAGCCGATCGTCTGCTCACCCGCCATCACGCGCAAATAGCCCACCACCAGCAGGCGTCCGTCCGCCGGTTCAGCCTTGAATTCGACATGCGACACCCGCACCGGGCGGGCGCCGTCCACCATGCTGTCGTACTGGCGGGACAAAGCCTGGGCCGAAGGTTTCGCGCGGGCATCCGCGTCCAGCAGGTTGAGGATTCGGTCGCCGCGACCGCTTTCCATCACCTGGAGCAGTTGCGACAGCAGGGGTTGCGCTTCTGTCAAGGTCGGCCCGGCTTTGAACGCGGGACGCGGCGGCGCAGCGGGCTGGAAGGCCGGTGGGAGCGCAGCGGCGACGACAGGTGCCGGCGGCGGTGCCGGGGCGACGACGGGCGCAGCGAAAGCGACCACCGGCGCAGACACTGCGACCAATTCTGGCCGAGGCTCGGGAGCCCGGGGCTCAGGAGCCCGGAGCGGGGCGAGAGTGGCAACGCGCTCCAACCTTGGCGCCTGCACGACGGGACGTGGGACAGGCTCGGGCGCGGCCGGACGCGGTGTGGAGCGAGCGACCACTTGCGGTGCCGCTGGCGGCGCCGCAAGTGGTATGACGGCCATCCTGGGTGGGGGCACGGGCATGGGTGGTGCATAGGCGAGCGCCGGGGCTTCGTCTTCCGCGCGGATCGGCTCAGGCTTGACGGCAGGCGAGCGCTGGACCAGCTGCCCCGATTCGGGTGAGCCGGTGGCGAAAAGGCTGATTACCACCACCGCGATGCCGGCCACGGCGAAGATCGCAGCCAGTTTCTTGAAGTGCAGTTCGCGGTTCTGGCCGCTGGCCTGGCGCGGCGGTGTGACCGGGCGTCGCGCTGCGGGACTCTGCAAAGGCGCGGCGCCAGGCAAGGGCGTCAGGCCCTCGTCGTACTCCCGCCGCTGCACGGCCGACGACAACACGTCATAAGCCCGGTTGACGCGCACCGCCGCGTCGGCCGGCCAGGCGCCGGAATCGGCGTCCGAATAGTCGGGGTGCAGCAGGCGCATCAGGAGCCGGTAGCGGTCTTTCAGCTCGGCGGGTTCGGTCTTCCGGTCCACACCCAGCACGGCGTAGTGATCGGCGCCCGGATAGAGCAAGGCCGTGCGGACGAAAAAGCGCGCCGCATCGCGCAGCGACGGGTCCTGGCTTTCGCCTTGGCCGGCGTCGCCTTGCCGGCCCACGGCCATCTGCAGCAGCTCCCGCAATTCCGCGAACAGCAGCGCGGGTTGACGCAGGTTGACCTGGTATTTGCCGGGAGAACGCGCGTAGTCGTGCAATGCCGCCCACAGCGGGGCTCTCGACGGATCGGCGGAGTCTGCGGCGCTTTGCATGGGTCAGCCGGCCGCGTTCGGCAGGGGCGTTTTCGGGGCGACAGGACTTTCGGTGGGGCCGTAGCCGTAATAGGACTCGTAGTCCTGTGGCAGCGAGCCGCGCAAGGTTTGTGTCAGCACGACACCGCGCGGCTGCAGGCCGGCGAGCCGGAGCCGGCGCAGCGCGTTCTTGATGTGGCTCTTGCGGGTGCGGCTGGCCTGCACCACAAAAAGAATGTTTTGCAGCTGGTTGCCCAGCACGATCGAGTCGGCGATGCCGAGCAGCGGCGGCGCATCGACCACCACGTATTCGAACCCCAGCGTGGCGGCCACGTTCAACAGCAGCAGCAGTTTGGGCCCCATCAGCAGGTCGACCGGATTGGGCGGCACCGGGCCCGCCGTCAGCACCGACAGCTTGTCGACCTTCGTCTTCATGATCATCTTTTCGCCCCGGCTGTCGCTCGACAACAGGTTCGACAAGCCGAATTCATTGGGCATGTCGAGCAGCTTGTGCACCGACGGGTTGCGCATGTCGGCGTCGATCAGCAGCACCCGCTGGCCCATCTGGGCGAAGTTGATGGCCAGTGCCAGCGCGGTGGTGCTCTTGCCTTCGTTGCGGGTGGTGCTGGTGACCACGAGCCGCTTGGGCGCTCCCTCGGGTGTCGAGAACTGCAGCGCTGTGCGGACCGATCGATAAGCCTCGGCCAGCGTCGACCTCGGGTCGGAGTGGACGTCGAGTGCGACCGATTTACCGTCGCTGCGCTTCCTGCCGATCTTGGGAATGATGCCCATCAGCGGCAAGCCCAGGATGCGCTCGACTTCATCCGGGAATTTGATCGAATCGTCGATGAATTCCAGCACGAACACGATGCACAGTCCCAGGAAAATCCCGGCCGCCAGCCCGATCAGCAGGTTGCGGGGCAGGTTGGGCTTGTAGGGAAACAGCGATGCTTCCGCCGGGTCCACCACCGAGATGTTGTTGCTGACCACGCCGCCCGACACACCCAGCTGCTTGATGCGCTGCAGCAGGCCATCGTACAGCTGGCGGTTGGTGTCCACCTCGCGCTTGAGCAGGTTCAGGTCGATGCTGCTGTCTTGCGTGCTCAGCACTTGTTTGCGGGTCTGGCCGAGCTTGTCGCGAATGAGCGACTCCTGCTGCTGGGCGGACTGGTACTGCGCCTGCACGCCCGCGGCGATGGCTGCGACCTCGGATTTGATCTGGGCGTCGACCTCGGCGATCTGCGCCTTGATCTGCAGCATCTTCGGAAAATCCGGCTTGTAGACGCGCAAGTCCTGCTGGTACTCGATCTGCAGCTTGGCCCGCTGCTCCTTGTAGGACTGGACGGTCTTGTTTTCGCCGACGATCGCCACGTTCTCGGGATTTTTCTTAATCTCGTTGAACAGCGCCTCGACCTTGATCCGGTCCTGTTCCGCCTTGGAGAGCGCGGCCGCGTAGTCGGTGTAGGTCTGGTTGACCACACTGGTCTTTTCGTCCAGCGTCAGGATCTGCTTGTCCTGCGCATAGCGGTTGAGTTTTCGCTCGGACTCTTCGAGCTTGGCCTTGATCTGCTTGATCTGGTCTTCCAAAAAAGTCTTGGCGTAAGACGAGGCTTCCATCCGCCTTTCCAGGCCCATGGCGATGAAAGCCTGCACCGTCGAATTGGCGATGCGTGCCGCCAGCTCGGGGCTGGTGTTTTCGACGTGGACCTTGATCAGGCGCGAATTGCGCACCGGTTCCACGGTCAGCGAGTCCAGAAAGCCGCGCAGCACGGCGTCACGCCCGAGCACCTCGGTATTGCGGGTGGACGGGTTCATCAGCTTGCGGTACCCGATGACGATCCGCTCGAGATAGTCGCCCCTGGCATTGAGGACAGGCTCGCCCGCCTTGGGCTCGGCGGCTTGCTGCGCCGACTTTTCGGCTGCTGCCGGACTTGACGCCGGCAGCGACTGGTCCAGCCGCAATTCGTCGATCACGCGTTCGGCCAGCGAGCGGCTCTTGAGCAATTCGACCTGGGTCGTCAGCGAGCCGGGCTCTTCGGTCGGTTGCTCCCTGTCCACGTCATTGTTGAAGCTCACCACCCGCTGGGCCGCGCGGTCGATCTGCAGAATGACGGTCGAGCGGTAGATCGGCGTGCTCAGGAAGGTGCGGACGGCCGCCACCGAGCAGGCCAGGAAAATCACCAGCAGCAGCGTCCA
This sequence comes from Ramlibacter sp., assembly GCA_025351615.1. GTDB lineage: Bacteria > Pseudomonadota > Gammaproteobacteria > Burkholderiales > Burkholderiaceae_C > Ramlibacter. The sequence continues at coordinate 8,239 of JANXVP010000061.1, forward strand.
CTTGTGCTTCAGGACGATGCGCAGCAGGTCGGTGAGGGTCAGCGATTCGTCGGTGACCTGCTCTTCCTGCTGCCGCTCGACAGCGGTCTGGAGCCGGTACGGCTGGCGCAGCGCGACCGCCATGCTGGCGGTGGGTTCGAAGTCTGCTTGCGCGCGCGTTAGATCTGAACTGGACATGGGTGCGGTGGGTTAGCAGAGACTGGGGCGCAACATCAGGCGCCTTGCAGCCTCAGCGGGCGAAAATCGAGAACGGATTGACGGAGTCCAGAATGTCGCGAAAGATCGAGTCCTTCAACAGCCGGCGATTGGCATCGCGCTGCACCACGATCAGGTCGTCTCCCTTGATGGCGGGGTCATCGTCCTTGCCCGAGCGGATCTTGTCGACATCGAACACCGCGACCTGGCGCTGGCCCTTGTCATCGACGCGAAACAGCATGACCTCGGAAGAGTTGGCGATGGGGCCGAAACCGCCCGCCAGCGCCAGCGCCCGCAGCAAGGTGATCTGTCCGGTCAAGGGATAGATGCCGGGCTTGGCGACAGCGCCGTCGATGCTGATCCGCTCGGTGGTAAATTCCTTGATGAACACCGACACCTGCGGATCCTGCAGGTATTTTTCAGCGTACTTTGCTGCCAGGTGCGCCTCGATCTGTTGCGCTGTCATGCCTGCCACGTTGGCGGCGCCGATCAGCGGCAGCGAGATCGCGCCTGCCGCGTTCACACGCACGGTGCGCTTGAAATTGTTCAGGTCCAGGATCTCGATGTCGATCAGGTCGTTCGGCCCGACGCGGTAGTCCTTGCGGACGCCGGTCTGCGGAACGGCCAGTGCGGAAGGCGAACGCGGGTCGGCGCCGGCGCCGGGGAGCGCGCCGTCAGCGGGGCGGAACACGCCGTTCCTGGTGTCGTCGGCTTGCGTGGTGAAAGCGACCGCGCCTGAACCCTGGGCGGTCTGTGCAAGGCCCAGCGCGCAGAATCCCAAGGTTACCGCCAGCAAGAAGGCACGGCAAAGCACGGTCAACATTTGCAACCCCAAAAGGAGGATTTTACCGCAGAGGTGGGTAGAGTCGGGGGCTGGCTAAACTTACACTTTCGAGATCTTTTCTCGAGAAAGGCAGCGCGCGTGAAAGCCATTGAAAACGGCGAGGCATTCGATGCGATCGCGGCTTTTGCCACGTCCAGCGAGGCGGCCCTCAAATCCGCGCAGCTGCTGAACGAGGCGTGGACACGCTATTTCGAATCCATTGGCCCGGAACCGTCGGCGGAATGGACCGCGGAGGTTGCGGCCCTCCAGCTGAAAAGTGAGCTGGCCCTGCAGGCAGCGCGCAGGATGCTTGCCGACGCTCCTGCCGACGCTCCTGCCGATGCTCCTGCCGATGCTCCTGCCGACGACCAGGTGCCGGCTCCTGCCCTGGAAACGGCCAAAATGTCAGATGCGCCGCCATCCGAAACAAGGCGCAGGACGCACAGGCGTCACGCTGAAAACAAGTTTTTGCGCCGGATCGGGCGACCCGCCCAAAAGGTGCTCCGCGCTGTGCTGCTGTTGTTAATGGCGGCCTCCGGTCTGGCGGCTGGAGCGGGGGCGATCAGCGTGGCGCTGGAGATTGCCGGCTATCTGCACTTAATCGATGACCCGGTGCAGCTGCCGCTGGGCAGCCAGCTGGCAATTTTCATTGCGGGAGCACTCGCTTTTGTGGGCCTGCGGCGCCTGCTCAAGCCGGTGGAACGTGCGCTTTACGGGAGCAAGGGCGTCCGCCCGATGGGCTTCCCCCTCTAAGCCCGGAGCATCAACTTCAAGCGGGAGAATTAATCTGGAACGCGTCTTCTGAATGAACAACTGGCCGAGCGGCACCATCGCCCAAGTTTCCGACTCCCGGTTATTTTGCTGCGGGCTGTTGCTGGTTTTCTCGGCGGCCAGTTTCCCGGCACAGGCACTGCCTGATGAGCTGCAGGTGCACCTTGATGAAACGGCCAAGCCGGGGCAGTGGAGCGCGGACGTCCTCACCAGCTACGCGCTGTCGAGTCCGCGCAAGCCTGCTGAAGCAGGCCTCCGGCCTTCTCTTCGTTCCCTGCAGGTGAGTCCCGAGTTCGCCTATGGTGTCGGCAGAAACACGGAGATCAATTTCCAGCTATATGCATCCATTGACGCGGGCGGACAATCCCGGGTGGACGGGGCGCGATTCGGTGCCGCTTTCGTTCCGATCCGTCCGGACGATGACGATGACGATGACGATGGGGTATTTTTTGGCGGCTTGGTGGAAGTAGGCCGGCTGCCCCGCACACTCTCCGCTAACCGCCTCGATGCTGAGCTCAAACTGATCCTGGGGTATCGGACCCGGCGCTGGCTGTTCGGGGTTAATCCGGAGATCGGTGTGAAGCTATCGGGACCAGGATCGTCCGCTCCTGACGTGTCGATCAGCGCCAAACTTGCCTATCGGCTCGATCAAGCTTTCAGCCTCGGCGTCGAGCACTACGGGGACTTGGGACAAGCGCGACATGTCGGAGCACTGCGCCGACAAAATCAGCAGACATTCGGCGTCGCCGACTTCAAGGCGCGCGGCATTGGCTTCAGCGTCGGGCTGGGCCGTGGCTGGAACGACGCGTCTCCGCGCTGGACGGCCAAGACAACGGTTTCGCTAGCCGTCGACAGATAACGGATTGTTGCATTGCACCAATTGAACGCGCTCTAACGAAGCTCACTCTGAGCAAATGGACTTGATTCGGCGCGCGCTGGTGGGCAGCGAGAGCTGATCGCCTGCCTCCACCGTCCCGTCCAGGAACCCGGGAAAACCGCGTACGGTCTGGATTCCCGGCATCAGCTCGGCGGCCTTGAGGCCGAGGGAAGTCAGATCTTTTTGGCAGACAGAGAACACTGCGCCCGACCGCCTTGCGGCGCGAATCTGCTGGATCGACCGCTGGGTCGCCCCCGCGCGCAAAAGCCTCTTTACTTCGGGCCCGATCACCAGCACCTGGTAGTTGGGCGAATCGCCGGCTGTGCGCTGTTTCCGGGCGTCAGCAAGCGCTTCCTCCAACGAAAAACCATCTCCGGCGATAAACAGATTTGGGTTCGCGACGCGCGCGTGACACGAAAACGAGAGCATGGCGGCGACAGCGCCGATCGCCACTGCGTGCCTCAGTGCGAAAGAACGCGTCATGGCTGGATGCTGATCGCCCGATCAATCCCGGTCACGGTGCGACCCGGGCACTCTGCTGGGCGCCGTGTTTCCCGGTGGTGCCGCAGGAGTTGTATCGGAGCGGGTGCGCGGGCCGGGATGGTTGCGTCCGCCATCGTGGTAGGGCCGGCGGTATTGGTCACCGTAGTAATAGCGGTAAGAGCCCGGGGGGCGATAGTAGCTTTGCGGATATCCGCCGTAATAGCCACCGTACGCGGAGCCGTAGCCCCCGCTATAGCCACCGATATAGCCGCCATAGCCACCGGAATAGCCACCGGAATAGCCACCATAGCCACCGGAATAGCCGTCGTACGGATTTCCATAGTAGGCCGATCCAGGAGTGACGAGGAGCGGCGAGGTCTGCCCGTAAGCGGAGTACGGAGCCGCGTAGCCCCCCACACTTCCAATGGGATAGGCAGGGTAAACAGCGCAGCCGGCGAGGATGGACGCGATGGCCGTCAGCGAAGCGGCAACCGAAAGGCGAATTGGGTTCATGACATCGTTCGACACATGGTCTCAGACGAAAATCCGGTGCACTGGTGTCTGCTTGGCAAAGTTGAATGCAGTGTGTAAGCGCCGCAAGACGGCTTCTTGAAACGCTTTGCTACTTTACTCCTGAGCGCGTGTGTTGAGTTCGGGCCCTACGACTCAATGTCATCCGCGGCTCCTGGCTGGACGTTGTATCAAGGTCACCCATCACTCTGCCCAAGGCTCCGGGAAACGATTCATGAAGCTACCGTCCAGCCTGCTACTAGTCTTCGCCCTGGCGGGCAATCAGCTGCTGGGTGGTTGTGCCGCGCAACGTCCAGGCGCCCCGGTTTCTGCGTCCACGGCAGGGACGTCGGCGCCTGATGAAATCTTGTCGACCACCGATCGCCTGACCTGGGGCGTCAGTCTTTCCGATTTCGATCGCGTGCACAGGAGCGGTCTGGCCGCGTATCGGGACCAACAGTTGCATCCGTCGGGCCCGGCGATCAAGTTCGCTTCCGTGCAAGCCCAGATCGATGCCATGACCATCAGCCAGCGACCGATGGTTCAAATCGTCCAGGAGATGGAGCAGGTCCGCAAGAACGCGGACGCAGTGGTCGACAACGACGCAAAAAAAGCCGCCCAGCAGGAGTACCAGCAGGAAATGAACCGGCTGGCGCGTGAGAGTGCGTCCCGCCACGTGTTGAGGGCGTTGTACTCGCAGCACCAGGTGCTCGAGCAGATGACATGGTTCTGGGTCAACCACTTCAGCGTTCATCAGTCCAAGAGCAACCTGCGTGCGATGGTGGGCGACTATGAAGAACGGGCGCTCAGGACCCACGCACTGGGAAAATTCCGGGACTTGTTGGGTGCCGTTGCCCGCCATCCCGCAATGCTTCGCTATCTCGACAACGAACAAAACGCCTCCGGCCGGATCAACGAGAACTATGCGCGCGAGCTGATGGAGCTGCACACGTTGGGGGTGGACGGCGGTTATACGCAACGCGACGTGCAGGAACTGGCCCGGGTGCTGACCGGGGTTGGCGTCAACCTCAATCCCGCGAACCCCCAGATTCGAAAAGAGTTGCAGGATTTCTACGTGCGCGATGGGGTGTTTGAATTCAACCCCAACCGGCATGATTTCGGGGACAAGAACCTGCTCGGCGCGCCAATCCGCGCCAAGGGCCTGGCTGAACTCGACGAGGCGCTGGACCGCCTCGCCCGTCACCCGTCCACAGCCCGGTTCATCAGCCGAAAACTTGCTACGTACTGGCTTTCCGACGATCCCCCGGCAGACCTGGTCAACCGGATGGCGAAGGAGTTTCAAGGGTCCGATGGCGATATTGCCCGGACGCTCGAGGTGCTGTTTGTCTCGCCGGAATTTGCAGGCAGCGAGAAGCGAAAATTCAAGGATCCTGTCCATTACGTGGTTTCTGCCGTGCGTCTGGCCTATGACGACAAGCCCGTCCTGAATGTGGCTCCGGTCTTGAACTGGCTGAACCGGATGGGCGAACCGATGTACGGTCGCCAGACCCCGGATGGCTATCCGCTCAGTGGCAAAGCGTGGGAAAGTCCGGGGCAGATGGCCACACGGTTCGAGATCGCCAAGGCGATCGGTTCCGGCAACGCAGGACTGTTTCGCTCCGACGGGCCACAGCCGCAACAGCGTGCTGCGTTTCCCCAACTGGCCAATGCGCTTTATTACCGCGTGATCGAAAAGAAGTTGAGCGCGGCCACGCGGACCGCCTTGGACCAGGCCGAGTCGCCGCAGGAGTGGAACACCTTCCTGCTCTCTTCTCCTGAATTGATGAGCCGTTAACGGGTTGGAGTCCATCTCATGAAACGCCGCGACCTCCTGAAGCTCCTCGCGCCACTGCCTCTGGCGTTGCCCGCAAGCCGTCTCATTGCGGCGCCGCCCGGGAGCCCGCGCTTGCTGGTGGTCTTTCTGCGGGGCGGATACGATGCCGCCAGCCTCCTGGTTCCGGTGTCGAGCAGCTACTACTACGAGGCCAGAACCGACATTTCCGTGCCCAGGCCGTCCACTGAATTGAACAGTGCAATTCGCCTGGACGCCGACTGGGGCCTGCACCCTGCGCTTCGAGAGAGCGTGTACCCGCTGTTCGAAAAAGGGGAGGCGCTATTCATTCCGTTTGCCGGGACGGATGACGCGTCCCGCAGCCACTTCGAAACCCAGGACAGCATCGAGCTTGGCCAGCCCTCCGGCAGCACCAGGGACTACCGTTCCGGCTTCCTGAATCGGCTGGCTGCCGTGTTGAACGGACCGCAGGCGATCGGCTTCACCGATCAGTTGCCCCTGATCCTGCAGGGCAGGGTTCAGGTGCCGAACTCGGCATTGAGATCGCCTGCGAAGCCCTCGGTGGATCCGCGGCAGAGCGCCATCATCTCCGCGATGTACCGGGGCTCGGCGTTGGCGCCGCAGGTGACAGAGGGCTTTTCGGTGCGTGACGAGGTTGCCAGGCAGATGGCTATCGAAATGGACAGTGCCAGCAGAAGTGCCACCACGGCCAAAGGATTCGAACTCGAGGCACGCCGCATTGCGCGGCTGATGAAGGAGCATTACAGCCTCGGATTTGTCGACGTGGGGGGCTGGGATACCCATGTGAACCAGGGCGGGTCATCCGGCTACCTTGCCTCTCGTTTTGAAGAGCTCGGGCGTGGCCTGTCAGCGTTCGCACAGGAGATGGCAGCGGGATGGCGCGACACAACCGTTGTCGTGATCAGTGAATTCGGACGGACTTTCCGGCAAAACGGCAACCGCGGCACGGATCACGGGCATGGGACTGTTTTTTGGGTCTTGGGTGGGAGCGTCCGCGGGGGACGTGTGCCGGGTGAGCAGATCCGCATCGAACAGTCCACGCTGTTCCAGAATCGCGACTATCCGGTTCTCAATGAATATCGGGCCGTGCTTGCCGGATTGTTTGAACGCCTTTACGGCCTTGCTCCGAGGCAGACGCAGCAAGTGTTTGCGGGCGTGAAAGCCCGCGACATTGGTCTGGTGTAGCAAATGCAGGCGCAAAAAACGCCTTGGTGCCGGAGGCCGGAATCGAACCGGCACGAGTTTTACCTCGGGGGATTTTGAGTCCCCTGCGTCTACCAATTTCACCACTCCGGCGGCACGAGGAGGCAGCATTAAATTATGGCACAGTGACGGCCATGAATTACCCAACCATCGAAGACGCGATCGGCAAAACGCCTCTCGTGGTAATGCAGCGGATCGGTGCGGCGGACAACGCGAAGCGAGGCAACGTCATCCTTGGAAAGCTCGAGGGCAACAATCCCGCCGGGTCGGTCAAGGACCGCCCCGCGCTGTCGATGATCAGGCGCGCGGAAGAGCGCGGCGAGATCAAGCCTGGCGACACGCTGATCGAAGCGACCTCCGGCAACACCGGCATCGCACTGGCCATGGCCGCTGCGATCCGGGGCTACCGGATGATCCTGATCATGCCGGAGGACCTGTCCGTCGAGCGGGCGCAGACCATGAAGGCCTTCGGCGCCGAGCTGATGCTCACACCCAAGAGCGGCGGCATGGAATCCGCGCGTGACCTGGCCGAAAACATGCAGCGTGAAGGCAAGGGCAGGGTGCTGGACCAGTTCGCCAACGCCGACAATCCGCGCATCCACTACGAGACGACGGGGCCGGAAGTCTGGGCCGACACCAAGGGAAAGATCACGCACTTCGTCAGCGCCATGGGGACCACCGGCACCATCACCGGCGTGTCGCGCTTTTTGAAAGAAAAGAATCCGGCGGTGCAGATCATCGGCGCGGAACCGAGGGAAGGGTCCCGCATCCCAGGCATCCGCAAATGGCCGGCGGAATACCTGCCGAAGATCCATGACCCGTCCGCCGTGGACCAGATGGTCGCGGTGAGCCAGGACGATGCCGAGGAGATGTGCCGGCGCCTGGCCCGCGAGGAAGGCATCTTTGCCGGGATCTCGGCGGCGGGTGCGTGCTGGGTCGCGCTGGAGATCGCGAAGAAGGTGGAGAACGCGACGATCGTGTTCATTGTTTGCGATCGGGGCGACCGCTACCTGTCCACCGGGGTGTTCCCGGCATGAGGTGGAGACGGCGTCATTCCCGCGGAGGCGGGAACCCAGTGCTTTTGCTTTCGGATGCCCTGGATCCCCGCCTGCGCGGGGATGACGGTGAAATGCAGGGATGACGGTGAGGTGCGGGGATGACGCAGGTGCAAGAATGGCGTCGACGTGCAGGGATGACGATGACAATCAATGAACGACTGATGTGAACCAAGTCTACAAATTCTGTCCAAATTGCGCGACGCCTCTCGAACTGATCGCGCAGCTGGAGGACGGCGGCGAGAAGCAGCGGCTGCGCTGTGTGGCCTGCGCCTGGACGCACTGGAACAATCCGACGCCGGTGCTGGCGGCTGTCGTCCAGTACCGCGACCAGATCCTGCTGGCGCGCAACGCCGCCTGGCAGCACAAGATGTACGCCCTGATCACCGGCTTCATGGAAGCAGGCGAGTCGCCGAAAGAGGGGATTGCGCGCGAGATCAAGGAAGAGACGAATCTCGATGCCACCGAGCTGAACCTGATCGGGGTCTATGACTTCCAGCGCATGAACCAGGTGATCGTGGCGTACCACGCGGTGGCCGATGGAGAGGTGAAACTCTCGCCGGAACTGGTGGATTACAAGCTGTATGACTACGACGCCGTCAAGTGCTGGCCGGCCGGCACCGGTTATGCGCTGGCCGACTGGCTGCGCAGCCGGGGGTTCGAGCCCGAGTTCATCGAGTTCAAGCGTCCCTGAGGCGGCGATGGCATGAAGCTGCTCCTGTTGGGAAAAAACGGCCAGGTGGGCTGGGAATTGCAACGCAGCCTGTCCGTCCTTGGGGACGTCGTGGCCCTGGACCGCGATTCGCAGGACCATTGCGGTGACCTGACGAAGCTGGACGCATTGGCTCTCACAGTGCGCCGGCTGCGTCCCGACATCATCGTCAATGCCGCCGCCTATACCGCAGTGGACAAAGCCGAGAGCGAACCCGAACTGGCGCACGCGATCAATGCGCTGGCGCCGGAGGTGCTCGCGCGAGAGGCGCAGCATCTGGGCGCCTGGCTGCTTCACTACAGCACCGACTATGTCTTCGACGGTTCCGGCAAGCAGCCGTGGGTGGAGACCGATGCCACAGGCCCGTTGAATGTCTACGGCCGCACCAAGCTCGAAGGTGAGCGCAGGATCGCGGCGCAGTGCGAGCGGCACCTGATCCTGCGCACCAGCTGGGTTTACAGCGCGCGTGGCGGCAATTTCATCCGCACCATGCTGCGGCTGGCGCAGGACAGGGCCAGGCTGACGGTCATCGATGACCAGCATGGCGCCCCGACGTCGGCGGAACTGCTGGCTGACGTGGCGGCCCACGTTGTGCGCCAGGTGACGGTGTCGCCGGGGCGCAAGGATCTGGCCGGCATCTACCACCTTGCCGCCGCCGGCGAAACGACCTGGCATGGTTATGCAACGCACGTGCTGGAGCAGGCTCGGCTGCTCCAGCCCACCATCGGGATGGTCGCAACCGGGGCGGACCCGGTGGCCAGCGAAGCCTTTGCGACCGCGGCCAGGCGTCCGCTGAACTCGCGGCTGGACCCGGCTAAAATGCAGTCCGCGTTCGGCCTGAGCCTGCCCCCCTGGCAGCAAGGCGTCGACCGCGTGCTGGCGGAGATCCTGTAACCGTTCACGCAGTCCTCCCAGCCCAACAAGAACTACGACATGGTCAGACGCAAAGGCATCATCCTCGCTGGAGGCTCCGGCACCCGGTTGCACCCGGCCACGCTGGCAGTGAGCAAGCAGCTGTTGCCGGTGTATGACAAGCCGATGATTTATTACCCGCTGAGCACGCTGATGCTGGCGGGGATCCAGGATGTCCTGGTGATCAGCACGCCGCAGGACACGCCGCGCTTCGAGCAGCTGCTGGGCGACGGCAGCCAGTGGGGGATGAACCTGCAATACGCCGTGCAGCCCAGTCCCGATGGCCTGGCGCAGGCTTTCATCATCGGCGCCGGCTTTATCGGCGGCGGCCCCAGTGCCCTGGTGCTGGGCGACAACGTCTTCCACGGCCATGACTTCGTGCAGCTGTTGTCGGAGGCAGACCGCCAGGAGCGCGGCGCCACGGTCTTTGCCTACCATGTGAACGACCCCGAACGCTACGGCGTGGTGGCGTTTGACCAGAAGGGCAAGGCCAGCAGCATTGAAGAAAAGCCCACCACGCCCAAAAGCAATTACGCCGTGACGGGGCTCTACTTTTACGACAACCAGGTGGTCGAGATCGCCAGATC
>JANXVP010000122.1 GCA_025351615.1 Ramlibacter sp.
GAATGGCTGCGTTACTACATTGCCGCCAAGCTCAACTCGCACAACGAAGACATCGACTTCAATGCCGATGATTTCCTGGCGCGGGTCAATGCCGACCTGATCGGCAAATACGTCAACATCGCGAGCCGGACGGCGGGCTTCATCACCAAACGCTTTGACGGCAAGCTGGGCCGGCAAGACCCGGAAGCCGAAGCGATGCTCGATGCAGCCTTCGCCGCGGCTGGGGAGATCAAGGCCCTGTACGAGGCGCGCGAGTTCGGCAAAGCGATTCGCGCCATCATGGGCCTGGCGGACCAGGCCAACCTGTACGTCGACCAGAAAGCGCCCTGGCTGATCGCCAAGGACGCAAGCCGCGACGCCGAACTGCATATGGTCTGCACGACGGCGATCGGCCTGTTCAAGAACCTCACGGTCATGCTCGCGCCAGTGCTGCCCAGGCTGGCGAGCGATGTCGCCAAGTGGCTGGCGGCGGACGTCCACCAATGGGATAACTGCTTCGTGAAACTGGCGGAAGGCCACGAGATCAATCCGTACAGGCACCTGATGCAGCGCGTCGACATCAAGCAGCTCGAAGCCTTGTTCGTGCCGCCTGCGGGGGAATTGCCGGCGGCGCAGATTTCCGCCGCGGTGGCAGACGGGCAGCCCGGTGGCGAAGAGATCGCGGCGCCGATCACAATCGACGACTTCGCAAAGATCGACCTGCGGATTGCGAAGATCGTCAACTGCGAAGCGGTGGAAGGCTCGACCAATCTGCTGCGCCTGACGCTCGACGTCGGCGAGGGAAAGACGCGTAACGTCTTCTCCGGGATTGCCTCGGCTTACCAGCCGCAAGACCTGGTGGGCAAACTCACTGTCATGGTGGCCAACCTCGCGCCGCGCAAGATGAAGTTCGGTATCAGCGAAGGCATGGTGCTGGCGGCTAGCCACGCCGATGAAAATGCCAAGGGCGGCATCTATGTGCTGAACCCCTGGCCGGGCGCCGAGCCGGGCCTGCGGGTGCGTTAACGCTTGACGCGATGTCGCCCCTTACCGCATCCAACCTGCGTAGCGCAAGTCTTTGCGCACTGTTCCTTGCATCCTGCCTGTCGGCCGGTTGTGCCGTGGTGACCATTGCCGGAGCTGCCGTCGGCATTGCGGCCACCGGCGCCGGGCTCGCCGTCGATGCCGCGGTCGGCGCCGTGAAGCTGACCGGCAAGGCGGTTGGCGCCGCGGCCACTGCCGTGCTGCCCGACAGCGAATAGCGGCCCTGCGCGGGGTCGAAAGCGCTCAACCGGGACGGATGTCGAAAAAGATCGGCGGGCTCGCCAGGGCCACCAGCAGCAATGCAATGGGAATGGTGGCGCTGAAACCCATCGCCTTGAACGCGACGGCGCCGACGACTCCGCCTACGAAAAACAGGCCCAGGATGGTGCTGTGGATGAAGAGCTTGTCGCGGTTGGCCTTGACGAAATGGACAGGGTCGCGGTGCCGTGAGCGATTCCAGTAGATCAGCCGCCCCAGCTCGATTCCCAGGTCGGTCACCACGCCGGTCATGTGCGTGGTCCGGATTTCGGCTTGCGAAATTTTCGTGACGATCGCATTCTGCAGGCCCATGATGAAGCACAGCAGAAAGACCGTGGCGGGAACCAGCAGGTAGGCAAACGCAGAAAGGTTCGCCCCAACCAGGCCGAATACCAGCAGCAGGGCTAGCGCGTACTTGCTGCGCATTTGCCGCCGACGCGCCCAGTTGATCAGCACAGTGGTGGTCGCCGCGCCACTGGTGAAGGCGGCCAGCAGGACTGCCCCTGCGACCGCCAGTCCGATGCTGCCGGTGGCCAGATTGTCAGCGACAGCCGAAATGATCCCGGTCATGTGCGAGGTGTAGCGCTGGACTGCGAGAAAGCCGCCCGCATTGACGGCGCCGGCCACGAAGGCCAGCACCGCGCCCAGTTGCCGGTTGGCGCGTCGGGTGCGCTCCCTGGAGGTGAGGCCGTGCAGAAACTTGATCGGCATGAAGGCCCGCTGCGGTTCAGCGAGAATTCGCCGACGGGGCCGGACGGCAACGCTGCACCGCCGTCAGGATGCCGCGCAGGATTTCAATCGGCGCCGGCGGACAGCCCGGCACGGTCAGGTCCACCGGCAGGACGTTGGCGACTCCACCGCAACTCGCGTAACTCTCGCCGAAGATCCCGCCATCGCGCCCGCAGTCCCCCACGGCCACCACCAGCTTGGGCTCGGGCGTGGCGTCATAGGTGCGCCGCAGCGCCAGCTCCATGTTCCGCGAGACCGGACCGGTCACCAGCAGC
>JANXVP010000174.1 GCA_025351615.1 Ramlibacter sp.
GCTGTCGCAGGGCAAGGGCAACATCGACGCCTGGTGGATTTCGCTGTCCACCTTCGCCGTGCTCGTGCTCACGCTGCTGCTCCTGACCTTCATGGGCGACGCCTTGCGCGATGCGCTCGATCCGCGCAAGGCCGACGCGTGAGCGGCCCACCGCTTCTCGACGTGAAGGGGCTGCGCGTGTCGTTCGGCGGCAAGGAAGTCGTGCATGGCATCGACTTTTCCATCGCGGCTGGCGAAAAGCTCGCCCTGGTCGGCGAATCGGGCTCCGGCAAGACCGTGACCGCACTGGCTTTGCTGCGGCTGGTGCAGAACGCCGACATCTCGGGTTCCGCGCAGTTGCTTGGCGTCGACGGGAGTGCCGGCGCTGTCGATCTGCTGACCATCCCAGAGCGCCAGCTGCTGGGCATCCGGGGCCGCGAGATCGCGATGATCTTTCAGGAGCCGATGACGGCACTGAACCCGCTGTTCACCATTGGCGACCAGATCGCGGAGGTCCTGCGGCTGAAGCAGGGGATGACGGCGGGCCAGGCCTGGGCCGCGGCAATCGAGGCGCTCGCCGCGACCGGAATCCCGGACCCGGCACGCCGTGCACGAGCCTTCGCGCACCAGCTCTCCGGAGGTCAGCGCCAGCGGGCGATGATCGCCATGGCCTTGGCCTGCCGTCCGAAACTGCTGCTGGCGGATGAGCCGACAACGGCGCTCGACGTCACGCTTCGGGCCCAGATTCTGGACCTGCTCTCCGACCTGCAGCGGCAGACTGGCATGGCGCTGCTGATGATCACCCACGACCTGAATCTGGTGCGCAAGTTCGCTGACCGGGTCGCCGTGATGGAAAGCGGGCATCTGGTGGAGGAGGGCGCAGTATCCGGCGTGTTCGCCCATCCCGTCCACCCCTACACCCGCAAGCTGATCGACAGCCGTCCGGTGCGCGACGTTGTCGAGCAAGCGACGCAAGCCGCGGCTCCAGTGATGCAGGGCAAGGACCTGCGGGTCGGCTATGCGGTGCCGATCGCAGGCCTGCGTGGCTGGTTCCGCAAGGGCGAATTCATTGCGGTTCAGGCCGCCGACTTCGCCATTGCGCCGGGCCGGACGCTGGGTGTGGTGGGCGAATCCGGCTCCGGCAAATCGACCTTGGCGCTGGCGGCGCTGGGCCTCATCGCGCACAGCGGCGACCTTGAGGTCGTCGGCCGCCGCTGGGGTCCCGGCGCGGCGGGCAACAAGGCGATCCGGCGCCTGGTGCAGGTGGTGTTCCAGGATCCATTTTCGTCCCTGTCGCCGCGAATGACAGTCGAAGAGATTGTTGGCGAGGGGCTGTTGGTGCATGAACCGGGCCTGCCGCTGCCGCAACGGCGCCAGCGCGTGATCGCGGCGCTGCGTGACGTCGGGCTCGAGGAGGGCCAGTTTCCGGGTCTGCTGGCGCGCTATCCGCATGAGTTTTCCGGTGGCCAGCGGCAGCGGCTGGCGATCGCGCGGGCCCTGATCGTCCAGCCGCAATTGCTGATCCTCGACGAGCCGACCAGTGCGCTGGACGTCACGATCCAGAAGCAGGTGCTGGAGTTGTTGCAGCGACTGCAGCGCGAAAAAGGCCTGGCTTACCTGCTGATCACGCACGACGTCGACGTGATCCGCGCGATGGCCCATGACGTGCTGGTGATGAAGGACGGTGCGATCGTCGAAAGCGGACCGGTGCAAGAGGTCCTGGACGCGCCCCGGCAGGACTACACCCGCACGCTCGTGGCGGCTGCGGCCTGACCGTCATGGCGACCGGCACCCGGCTTCCCACCGTCATCCCTGAATCCGAGGTGGAGATTACGGCGGTGCGTTCCCAGGGCGCCGGCGGCCAGAACGTCAACAAGGTGTCCAGCGCGATTCACTTGCGCTTCGACATCCTCAATGCTTCCCTGGCGCCGGACCACAAGCAACGGCTGCTGGCCCTGCCGGACCAGCGGATCACCCGGGATGGGGTGCTGGTCATCAAGGCCCAGACGCAGCGTAGCCAGGACATGAACCGTGCCGAAGCGTTCGGGCGGCTGCAGGAGGTGGTGGACAGCGTGGCTGAGCCCCCGCGCATCCGCCGCCCGACCAAGCCGACCAAGGCCTCGAAGCGGCGCCGGCTCGACAGTAAAAACCTGCGATCCCAGGTTAAATTGCTGCGCGGCAAAATTAGCGAATAAATGCGGCGACGGCAAGGCGTCTGGCTGTGGCGCCACCACCGGCGTCATCTGCCAGCTCCCTGTCGGGAGTAAAAGGGTTGTCCGGTTCTTAACAAGTAGTCTGTCCGGTTTG
>JANXVP010000209.1 GCA_025351615.1 Ramlibacter sp.
GATGCGCGGCGGCACCCCGGCACTGTGACCGTTCCCTGAAAGTGCGTCCCATGGAACTCAAAACCGCGCGGCTGACTGTGCTGATCGATCCTGAGAAGAAGCTGGCGCTGGAAAAAGTCTGCGCCGAGCAGGACGTGACGCCCTCGCAGGTCGTGCGGCGCCTGATTCGGGATTACGTCGCCCAGCACGGAGTGAAAGCGCGGAGCGGACCGGACAAGCGCGCGCCGGGGCCGGCCTGACCGAATGAGCCCGCCCTCCACGCCTCCTGCCGGCGGAGCCCGGCTGTTCAGCGCCACCGGCCAGGAATGGCTGGTGCTGCGGACCACGCACGCGGACGACGACCCCGACATCTGGCTGGTCCACCTGATCAAGGCTGCCGACGCGGTGGCGGGCTTGCGTCACCTGTCGCTGGTGATGGCCGGCGAGGAATTTGTCGACTTCTGCCGGGACGAGGGCATTGCCTGAAGTCGGCGTCGCGCGGCGGGTTTGCTAAGCTCACGGCCGACTTCCTGCGGAACCCATGAAAACTGCCCTGGTCCTCAATGGCCCCAACCTCAACCTGCTCGGCACGCGCGAGCCCGATATTTATGGATCGCAAACGCTGGCCGACGTCGAAAAGCTCTGCCACGCAGCCTGCGTTACCCACGGTTTCACGCTCGACTTTCGCCAGAGCAACCACGAAGGTGTGCTGGTCGACTGGATCCAGGAAGCCGGTCGCGGCCAGCAGGCCGGTACGGTCGCCGGGGTGATCCTCAACGCAGGCGCGTACACCCACACCAGTGTGGCGCTGCATGACGCCATCAAGGGCGCCGGGGTGACGCTGATCGAGCTGCATATCAGCAACGTCCATGCCCGCGAAGCATTCCGTCACCACTCCTGCATTTCGCCCGCAGCCCGGGCCGTGATGGCCGGTTTTGGAGTGCCGGGTTATGCGCTGGCAATCGCCGCGCTCGCCTCCTTTTCCTGATTGCCCCGAGGTTCCGATGCCCACCAAGCTCAACATCGATTTCGTGTCCGACGTCTCCTGCCCGTGGTGCGCCATCGGCCTGGGCGCCCTTGAGAACGCCCTCAAACAGCTGGATGGCGAGGTCGAGGCCGAACTGCACTTCCAGCCGTTCGAACTGAACCCAAACATGCCCCCGGGCGGGCAGGACATCACCGAGCACCTCACGCAGAAGTACGGCTCGACGCCGGAGCAGCAGCTCGTTTCGCGCGAGGCGATCCGCCAGCGCGGCGAGAGCGTGGGCTTCACCTTCCGCAGGGAAGGCCGCGGCCGCATCTACAACACCTTCAACGCGCACCGCCTGCTGCACTGGGCCGAGCTGAAGGATCCTCAAGGGCAGCGGGCCCTGAAGAAGGCGCTGTTGCGGACGTATTTCACCGATGGCAAGAGTCCCGAGGACCCGGACGTGCTGCTGGCTGCGGTGGCCGACGCCGGGCTCGATGTGGGCGCGGCGCGGGAGGTGCTCCAGAGCGACACCTTTGCCGCCGAGGTCCGCGAACGCGAGCAGTTTTATCTGGACAACGGAATCCACGCCGTGCCGGCCGTGATCGTCAATGGGCGACACCTGATCCAGGGTGGCCAGCCGCAGGAAGTATTCGAGCAGGCGCTGCGGCGGATTGCCGCCGGCTGAGGTCGGCCCGGTTCAAACGCCGGAAGGGCGGAAGCGCTCGTTCACGGTGAGCCAGAAATCGTGGACCTGCCGCATCTTGCGGCGCAATTCGTCGAAGTCGGTGGCCTTGCGCACATAGCTGTTGGCGCCGCTGGCATAGCAGGCCGCGATGTCTGCTTTTTCGATCGACGACGAATGCATGATCACTGGGATGGTCGCTGTGCGCGGATCGGCCCGGATCGCCCTGAGCACTTCGACCCCGTTCAGGCGGATCAGTTTCATGTCCAGGATGATGAGGCGGGGTTGCTGGCGGGTGTCGCGTCCGGCATGGCTGCCGCGCCCCAGCAGGTAGTCCAGCGCCTCGACTCCGTCCTGCGCGGTGACGATCCGTCCGGGATCGCAGCATTCGCCCAGCGCCATCACCGTCAGCTCCAGGTGATCCGGGTTGTCGTCCACAACGAGTACTGCCACATCTTTCATCTTCTTGGCCCCTGGTCGTGCGAGTTTCGCATATCGCCCGGAACCCGCCGCGAGGGCGGACTCACCCGCGGGACGGGCCTGGGAGGCTTTGGCAGTACTCGATCAGGGCATCGGTCTCGATCGACTTGTCGAACACGCGGTCGCTGCCCAGCGTCTCGCATTGCCGCCGCACGTCGGGGTTGGCCGTGCCCGTGAGAACGACTACCTTGCGCCCCGGCTTGCGGTCGCGGACCGCACTGAGGACACCGAATCCGCTGCCGCCCCGCTCAAGGGTGAGATCGACGATCGCGATGTCCCATTCGTTCGCCGGATTGCAGAGCCAGTCGATCGCGGATTTCTCGCTGCTGGCGACGCCGGCCGTTTCCACCTCGGCGAGCTCGGCCAGCGCCTCTACGAGGCTCTCGCGGATCGCCGCATTGTCTTCAACCACAAACGCCATCAACCTCAAGGCGGTCTCCTTGCGCACATGGGCGCGATGCCAAGATGATCGCACGGCGCCGTCGAACCCGGTGCCGCTGCCGCGCAATGTCCGTGATTTCGCAAAAAAACAGCACCGCTGAGCCAAGGGCGAACGGTGCGTCGCCGATGCTATGGAATGAATAGCGGGACAATCAACCATGTCTGCCGAGCTTTCTCCTGATCGAACCAGCCGCCTGCTACTTGCTGCCCTGGCTCTGCTGGCGCTGGCCCGCCTGCTGTCTCTCGCGTTTTACCCGCTGATGGACATGACCGAGGCGCGTTACGCGGACATCGCCCGCCGCATGGCCGAGAGCGGCGACTGGGTGACGCTGTGGCTGGATGACATGCGCCCTTTCTGGGGCAAGCCGGCCCTGTCGTTCTGGTCCACTGCCGTCGGCTTGAAGGTGTTCGGCTTCAACGCGTGGGCCGCCCGCGTGCCGCATTACCTCATGGGGATCGGCGTGGCGGGGCTGGTCTGGTGGCAGGCGCGCGAGCAGTCGCGCCGTCTGGCCTGGCATGCTGTGGCGCTGCTCGCCGGTTCGTTGCTGTTCCTGCTGTCTGCCGGGGCCGTGATGACCGACATGGCCCTGGTGCTGGGAACCACCCTGGTGATGAGCGGCTTCTGGTGGTGTGTGCACCGGCGGGGTGGTCTCGTGGCGCCGCTGGCACTGTTTGGTGGCCTGGCGATCGGCTTGCTGGCCAAGGGGCCGCTGGCGCTTGTGGTGTGCACCGCGCCCATAGTCGCATGGGTCGTGTGGCAGCGCGCATGGCAGCAGGCGTGGCGACGAGTGCCCTGGGTGTGGGGGCTGGCGGCAGTGCTGGTTGTGACGCTGCCCTGGTATCTGCTGGCTGAGCAGCGCAGCCCGGGTTTTCTGCATTATTTCATTGTCGGCGAGCACATCAGCCGCTTCCTGGTCCCGGGCTGGAACGGTGACCTGTACAGCAACGCACACGGTCTGCCGCGAGGCACGGTCTGGCTGTTTGCGGCTGTGGCAGCCCTGCCGTGGGCGCTGGTCCTGCCCGTGGCCTGGGTCACCGGCAGCCGTTGGCGCCGCGCCAGCATGCTGGCTGCTTCCGAGCGCCGCTACCTGTTGCTGTGGGCCCTGTGGCCCTGCGTGTTTTTCAGTCTCGCGGGCAACATCCTGGTGACCTATGTGCTGCCATCGCTACCCGCGCTGGCGCTGCTTTGCGCCGGCTGGACAGCGCCGGCGGCGCTTGCGCAACGGATGGACCGGCTGCTGGCCGCTGTGTTGCTGCTGCTGGCGTTGGCGATTCCGGCGCTGCTGGTTGCAGGCGGGCAGAGCCGGCAGTTCGAACGCCACTCGCAGCTCGCGCTGGTCCGTGCGTATGAGGCTGTGGCAGCGCCCGGCGAGCCCTTGATGGAAGTTCCGAGCGTGTCGTTCTCCACCGACTTCTACCTGCAGGGCCGGGCCCGGGGCCTGCGTTACGGAGAAGACCTGCCCGATCTCGCGGATGGCAAGCCGGTCTACGTGCTCATCGCCAACGACCGCTGGGACGCGCTGCCCCCGGAGCTGCGCGACCGGCTGGTGCCTGTTGCCGCCACCCCGTCGCACAAACTGTTGCACTGGCCGGGCGGCGCCCCTTAGGAGCGGGCCGGCTCGAAGGCCCAGCGACGGCCCAGCAGGTACGTCATCACCGCGACGCCTGCCAGCACCAGTGCCAGCGCAATGTCGTATCGCAGACCCGGCACCTGGAGCAGCAGCACATAAGCGGTCTGGTTGGCCGCGAAGCCCAGTGCCGACACGGCGAGGAAGCGGCGCGCGGATCTGGCCAGCGGCGCGTTCGCGTCGCGAAAAGTGGTCCGGTGATGCCCCACGAAGGAACAGACGAAAGCCACCATCCAGCCGGCGACGTTGGCCAGAACCGGCGACCACCCGGCCCAGCGCACCAGCGCCACCACGGTGCCCAGATGCACAACGGCCGCAACCGTCCCGACGGCGACGAACCAGCCGATCCGGCGCAGGCTCAACGGCGCCTCCCGGACCAGGCGATGACGACAAGCAGGCAGGCGTGCATGGGCCATTGTCCCTTGTCCGGCAGCCGCCACGCTTGCGCGCGCTGCCCCATTATTTTTGGGAAAAGGCATCATCTGTTCTGGTTCCCCCCTTTGCAGGAGTCCTCATGTCCAGCCCTTCGCTGCCCGCTCTTTTTATCTCCCACGGCGCGCCGCTGTTCGCCATCGAACCCGGCGAAAGCGGCCCGGCATTGACGCGGCTGGGCGAGCACCTGAAGGGGCTGGCCGGCGCGTCGCTGCGCGGCATCGTCATCATGTCGCCGCACTGGATGGCGCGTTCGCCGGCGGTGATGACCAACCCGAAGCCGACCACCTGGCACGACTTCGGCGGCTTCCCGCAGGCGCTTTACCAATTGGACTATCCGGCGTCTGGGGCACCGGACCTGGCCGACGAGGTGACCCGCTTGCTGCGCGCGCTGGGCATCGAAGCGCAGCCGGATCCGAAGCGGCCCTTCGACCATGGAGCCTGGGTGCCCTTGATGCACCTGTTTCCGCAGGCCGACGTGCCGGTGGTGCAGGTTGCGCTGCCTGCCGGCTGGGGCCCGGCGCAGGTCTATGCCATGGGCCAGGCGCTGCAGCCGCTGCGCGAGCGCGGCGTGCTGCTGGTCGGCACCGGCAGCATGACCCATAACCTGTCGGAGTTTTTCGGCGGCGAGCGGCAGCCCGAGCCGTACGTGACAGAGTTCAGCAGATGGATCGAGGCCGCCATCGAACGCGGCGATCTGGCCGCGCTGCTGGACTACCGCCGGCAGGCGCCGCACGCCCAGCGCGCGCATCCGGGTGACGACCATTTCCTGCC
The DNA here is from genome assembly GCA_025351615.1 of Ramlibacter sp. Taxonomy (GTDB): domain Bacteria; phylum Pseudomonadota; class Gammaproteobacteria; order Burkholderiales; family Burkholderiaceae_C; genus Ramlibacter. Next base: position 5,387 of record JANXVP010000209.1, read on the forward strand.
GTTGTTTTTCGCGCTGGGCGCGGGGGGGTTCGGCGCCGGCGAGCCACCGGTCCAGCCGGGCTACATCACGCGGGAAGTGATGTACGGAATCCTCGCGATGGATTCGTTCACGCTGCCGGCGCTGCAACCTGCGGCCGCCTGAATCGCACGCCGCGCTGACCTGGCGGGACAGACTGGCGCAGCCGGTGGAGGGGTGCGCCAGTCAGGCGTCGTCCACCACCGGAATGCAGGAGCAGAACAGGTTGCGGTCGCCGTACACGTTGTCGACCCGCCCGATCGGCGACCAGTACTTGGCGTGATGGTACAGGGCTGGTCTTGCGCCCGACCCGGGGCCTGGCAGAGCAGCCCCCACGTCGCGCGGATAGGCGTGCGTCCACTCTGGCGTGAGCAGGCTGGCGGCAGTGTGTGGCGCGTGTTTGAGCGGGTTGTCGTCCTGCGGCCAGTCGCCGCGCTCGATCCGCCAGATTTCTTCCCGGATCGCAATCATGGCGTCGACAAAACGGTCGATCTCGCCCAATGTCTCGCTCTCCGTCGGCTCGACCATCAGCGTGCCGGGCACCGGAAAACTCAGTGTCGGCGCGTGGAAGCCGTAGTCGATCAGGCGCTTGGCGACGTCCTCGGCGGTGATTCCGCTCGAATCCTTCAGCGGCCGCAGGTCGAGGATGCATTCATGGGCGACATGGCCGTTGGCGCTGGCGTACAGCGTCGGGTAATGCGGCTTGAGCCGCACGCTGATGTAATTGGCCGAGAGGATGGCGATCTCGGTGGCGAGCTTCAGGCCGTCGGCGCCCATCATCCGGCAATACATCCAGCTGATCGGCAGCACGCCCGCGTTCCCGAGTGGCGCGGCGGACACGGCGCCCACTTTCCCGGGAATGCCGCCCGCATGGTGCCCTGGCAGGAACTGCACGAGATCATCGACGACGCAAACCGGTCCGACGCCGGGCCCGCCGCCGCCGTGCGGAATACAGAAGGTCTTGTGCAGGTTCAGGTGGCTGACATCGCCGCCAAACTCGCCGGGCGCGGCGACGCCGACCAGCGCGTTCATGTTGGCGCCGTCGACATAGACGCGGCCGCCGTGCCGGTGCACCAGCGCGCAGAGTTCCTTCACCTGCATCTCGAACACCCCGTGGGTGCTCGGGTAGGTGATCATCACGCAGGCCAGCCGGTCGGCGTACTGCTCGCATTTGGCCTGCAGATCGGCCAGGTCGACGTTGCCGTTGTCATCGCAGGCTGTGACCACCACCTGCATGCCCGCCATCTGCGCGCTGGCCGGATTGGTGCCGTGCGCCGACGATGGGATCAGGCAGATCGTGCGATGGGCGTCGCCCCGGCTTGCATGGAACGCCCGGATCGCAAGCAGGCCGGCGTATTCGCCCTGCGAGCCGGCGTTCGGCTGCAGGCTGATGCCGGCATAGCCGGTGGCCTCGCACAGCCATGCGCGCAGCTGCGCGTCGAGCTGCGCATAGCCTGCCAGCTGGTCGCTGGGCGCGAACGGGTGCACATCGGCAAAGCCGGGCCAGGTGATCGGGATCATCTCGCTGGTCGCGTTCAGCTTCATGGTGCAACTGCCCAGGGGGATCATGCTGCGGTCCAGCGCCAGGTCCTTGTCCGACAGCGAGCGGATGTAGCGCAGCATGCCGGTCTCGCTGTGGTGGGTGTTGAAGACCGGATGGGTGAGGAAGCTGCTGCTGCGGCGCAGCGCCTGCGGGATCAGCGGTTCAATGCCCTGCTCGAAGCGGGAGAAGTCGGGCAACAGCTGACCGTCGCCCGCAAAAATCTTCCACAGCAGCGCCACGTCGTCCCGGGTCGTGGTCTCGTCCAGCGAGATGCAGATGTACTCCTCGAAGTAGACCCGCAGGTTTGCCCGCAACGCGCGGGCCCGGCCCACGATCGACTCGGTCGCATCGCCGGTCTTCAGGCTGAGGGTGTCGAATGCGCCTCCCGATCGCGGTTCGTGCCCGAGTTCCCCGAGCCCCTTCGCAAGGATCGAGGTCAACGTGGCCACCCGCTGCGCGATGCGGGTCAGACCCTGCGGCCCGTGGTAGACCGCGTACATGCTGGCGACGATCGCCGGCAGCACCTGCGCGGTGCAGATATTCGATGTCGCCTTTTCGCGCCGGATATGCTGCTCACGCGTCTGCAGTGCCAGCCGGTAAGCCGGGTGGCCGTGGCTGTCGACGCTGACGCCGACCAGGCGTCCGGGCAGCGAGCGCTTGAATTCGTCGCGGCAGGCCATGTACGCGGCGTGCGGGCCTCCCGCGCCCATCGGCATGCCAAAGCGCTGCGTCGTGCCGACGACGATATCGGCGCCGAACTCCCCGGGCGGCACCAGCAGCGTCAGGGCCAGCAGGTCGGCGGCGACGATGAACGCGGCCTGCCTGCCATGCACCTTTGCAGCGTCAGCCCGCAGGTCGTCGATGCGGCCACTGCTCGCGGGATACTGGGCCAGCACGGCGAAGTACTCGCCGTTGAGTGCGCTGTCCCATTCCACGGCCGAATTTGCCAGCACCACCTCGATGCCCAGCGGGCCGGCCCGGGTCTGCACCACTTCGATGGTTTGCGGATGGCAGTCGCCGGACACGACGAACACGTCGCTCCTGCATTTGACACTGCGCCTGGCCAGCGTCATCGCCTCTGCCGCGGCAGTGGCTTCGTCGAGCATCGACGCATTGGCGATCGGCATTGCTGTGAGGTCGCACACCATCGTCTGGAAGTTCAGCAGCGCTTCCATGCGACCTTGCGAAATCTCCGCCTGGTAGGGCGTATAGGCCGTGTACCAGGCCGGGTTTTCCAGCACGTTGCGCAGCACGACCGCGGGCGTGTGGGTGCCGTGGTAGCCCTGGCCGATGAAGCTCCTGAACACCTGGTTCTTTGCGGCCATGGCCTGCAACTCCCGCAGGGCCTCGGCCTCCGTGACGGGCGGCGGCAGGTCCATTGGCCGGGCGCGTGCGATCGAGCGCGGCACGATGCCGTCGATCAGCGCCCGCCGGGAGGCTTCGCCGACGACCGACAGCATGTGGTGTTCGGCGGCTGCATCGATGCCGATGTGGCGCGCCAGGAATTCTGCCGGGTTCTCCAGCTCGCCGAGTGGCGTCGCGGATGGCGTTGGCATCGGCGTTCTCAGGCGTTCTTGACCAGTTCGGCGTAGGCCGCCTCGTCCATCAGGGCGTCTGCGGCGGGCAGGTCCTCGATCCGGATCCTGAAGAACCAGCCCTTGCCCATGGGGTCACTGTTGGCCAGCGAGGGGTCGGAGCGCAGCGCCTCGTTGACCTCGGTCACCTCTCCGGTCAGCGGCATGTAGACGTCGGCGGCGGCCTTGACCGATTCGACGACACCGGCGACTTCGCCCTGGTTGTAGCTGCGGCCGACTTCGGGCAACTCGACGAACACCACGTCGCCGAGCGCGTCCTGCGCATGAACGGTGATGCCCACCACTGCTTGCTTCGCATCGAGCTTGAGCCATTCGTGGTCGGACGTGTATTTGACGGACATGCTTTTCTCCTGGATTTTCAAACTGTCGGGGCGGCCTGGCCGCGGTGATAGCGGTTCGGCACGAAGGGCATGGCGGTGACCTCCATGGGCACGGCCTTGCCGCGAACGATCGCGTGCAGGCGGGTTCCCGGGGCGGCGTACCGCGAGGCCACGTAGCCCATGGCGATCGGCTGGTCGATGGTGGGTCCAAGCAGGCCGCTGGTGACCGCACCGGCGGCCTGTCCATCGGGATCCATGAGCTCGCAATGGTCGCGCACCGGCACCCGCTCCAGGGCCACCAGGCCGACCCGCCGGCGCTGCACGGCGCCGGGGTCGTCCACCTGGGTCAGCACCTTGTCGGCGCCGGGAAAGCCGCCGGCCCGGGCCCCGCCCAGGCGCCGCACCTTCTGGACGGCCCAGGTCAACCCGGCTTCGGCGGGCGTCGTGGTGGTGTCGATGTCATTGCCGTACAGGCACAACCCGGCTTCGAGCCTCAGGGAATTGCGGGCGCCGAGCCCGGCTGGCTGGACCTCGGGCTGCGCCAGCAGTGCGCGGGCCAGCGATTCGGCTTGCGCGGCATCGACCGAGATCTCGAAGCCGTCCTCGCCGGTGTAGCCGCTGCGGGTGATGAAGAGTTCGCCACCCTTCCAGCCGAACGCAGCGCCGGTCATGAAGACGAGCTTGTCGACACCCGGGGCCACCCGCGACAGCGCATCGACGGCTTTCGGTCCCTGCAGCGCCAGCAGTCCCCGTTCCGGCATGGCAACCACCGCGCAGCGCGAGCCGATGCTCTTTTCAATGTGCGCGATGTCGCCGGCCTTGCACGCGCCATTGACGATCACAAAAATGCTGTCGCCCCGATTCACCAACATCAGGTCGTCGATGATCGTGCCGGCGTCGGTCAGCAGCAAACCATAGCGTTGCCGGTTCACTCCCAGACCGATGACGTCGACCGGCACGAGGGTCTCGAAAGCGGCGGCAGCGTCAGGGCCGACCAGCCGCAACTGCCCCATGTGCGACACGTCGAACAGGCCGGCGGCATCGCGGGTGTGGCGGTGCTCGGCCATCAGCCCGGCAACGTACTGGACCGGCATCGAATAGCCCGCGAATGGCACCATGCGGGCGCCAAGTTGCAGGTGCAGCACATGCAGCGGCGTCTTCAGCAGGCCCGATTCGGGGGATGTGTTCAATGGGTCCGTCCAGTGGCAAACAGCTCCATGGTACCCACCATGCCCTGCGACTTCACATGTTCACGTAGTTGGGCCCGCCGCCGCCTTCGGGTGCGACCCAGACGATGTTCTGGGTCGGGTCCTTGATGTCGCAGGTCTTGCAGTGGACGCAGTTCTGCGCGTTGATCTGCAGCCGGTCGGTGTTGTCCTCGTTCTTCACGAACTCGTAGACGCCGGCCGGGCAATAGCGCGCTTCGGGCCCCGCGTACTTTGCGAGATTGATGTTCACCGGGACCGATGGATCCTTCAGCGTCAGGTGCGGCGGCTGATTCTCCTCGTGATTCGTGTTCGAAATGAACACCGAGCTGAGTCGGTCGAAGGTCAGCCTGCCGTCGGGCTTGGGATAGACGATCGGCGTGCACTCGGCCGCGGGCTTCAGGTAGGTGTGGTCCGGCTTCTCGCGGTGGATGGTCCAGGGCATCCGGCCGCCCAGCACGAACTGTTCGATGCCAGTCATCACGGTGGCGACGCTGCGGCCTTTCTTGAACCACTGCTTGAAGTTGCGTGCCTTGTTCAGCTCCTCGCGCAGCCAGGATTTCTCGAACAGCGCGGGATAGACGGTCAGCTCGTCGTGCTGCCGGCCGTGGGTGACGGCTTCATACGCCGCCTGCGCCGCGAGCATGCCGGTCTTGATCGCCGCATGGATGCCCTTGATGCGCGACGTGTTCAGGTAGCCGGCCTCGCAGCCCACCAGCGCGCCGCCGGGGAACACGGTCTTGGGAATCGAGAGCAGGCCGCCGACGGTCAGCGAACGCGCGCCATAGGCGATCCGCTTCGCCTGCTTGACCGGCGACTTGCCATTTCCCGGGTTGCCGTCCCCCTCGAAATACCAGCGGATGTTGGGATGGGTCTTCCAGCGCTGGAATTCCTCAAAGGGGCTCAAGTAGGGGTTGGAGTAGCCCAGTCCGGTCACGAAGCCCACAGCGACCTTGTTACCTTCCAGATGGTACAAAAATGCGCCGCCGTAGGTGTCCGATTCCATAGGCCAGCCAGCGCTGTGCATCACAAAGCCGGGCTGGTGGCGGGCGGGGTCAATCTCCCACAGCTCCTTGATACCCAGGCCCCAGCTCTGTGGGTCTTTGCCATCGTCAAGCTTGAACTTCTCAATCAACTGCTTGCCCAGATGGCCGCGCGCGCCTTCGGCAAACACGGTGTACTTCCCCAGCAGCTCCATTCCCAGTTGAAAGCTTTCCATGGGTTCGCCGTCTTTGCCGATGCCTAGGTTGCCCGTGGCTACGCCTTTGACGGAGCCGTTGTCGTTGTAGAGCACTTCCGCAGCGCTGAA
>JANXVP010000223.1 GCA_025351615.1 Ramlibacter sp.
AGATGGTCAGCGGCATCACGGTCAAACCCGAGGCGATGGAAAAGGCGGCGCTCAAGGGCTACGCCACCGCGACCGACCTTGCTGACTACCTGGTGAAAAAGGGCTTGCCCTTTCGCGATGCCCACGAGACCGTCGCCCATGCGGTCAAGGCGGCGATCTCGCACCAGGTGGACCTGTCGGAACTGCCGCTGTCCGTCTTGCAGCAATTCGATCCGCAGATCGGGAAGGATGTCTACGACGTGCTGAGCCTGCGGGGCTCGCTGAACGCACGCAACGTCCTGGGCGGTACGGCGCCGGTGCAGGTCCGCCAGCAGATCGAGCGGCATCGCAAGCGCCTGGGCTGACACGCTCCCGCGCGCCGGCCTGCGTCAGGGCAAAGCGCCCGCGGCCACGCTGATGCGCACCGGGCTGGCCGATGCGAGCTGCCGCTGCGTGGCGTTGTCGATCAGGGCGAGCCGCAAGCTGTAATCTCCGCGTGGTGGATTCAGCCACACCTCGGTCTGGCCCTGGCGGAAATCGAGCACGTCGGCCTTCTTGCCGCCGCGTTCCAGCGTCAGCTGGAAATAACCCGTGTCCGCCGCCATGCCCTGTTGGTGCGCGATGTTGTAGCCGCTGGCGTGAAACTGGACCCGGAATGGTCCGCGCACGGCCTGCTGGTCCGACGGAGCCAGGATCTCCACGCGGCGCGGCCCTGTCAGGCTTGCGGGAAGAATCTGCTTGTTCTGCGCGGTGACGGTCACGCGCACCGGCTTGCTGAAAACGAAATAGGGAATGTGGCCCTGGTCCGCCAGCAACAGGTTGAGCTGGTAGGTGCCGGGCTTCAGGTCGATTACCGTTTCCATCTGGCCCTTGCCGAAGTGGATGTACTGCTCGGTGAACGGCAGCGGCTTCTTGAAGTCCAGCGGCAACGGCTGGTTGATCAGGAGGTGGTGGTGGCCGGCGCGCCCTGCCGTTTTACCGGCCGGTACCAGGCCGCGCATCGAGAGCCCGAAGCGCAGCAGGAACGGGGACTCGCGGCTGTCGCCGTCTTTCAGGTTGGTGAAGTAAGCCTCCGCCTGGCGGTTGGGGGGTGGTTCCACCCAGGGGTGCGTGAGGACTTCCACCACATCGGGGGCGGGTGCCGCCTGCGCGTCAGCGGCGAACGGGCCGGCCGCGAGAGCAAGCAGCATCAGGAATCGAACGCAATTGAGGAGGGAGCGCATGAGTTTTGTAATAAAATACTAGAAAGTTGTAATGTAGACCATCCAGTTCACCCTTCTTATGCTAAGTGAAGGCCAAGTGCGACTTAAGACCGGTCCACGCGCCCGGCGCGGATAATCCGTCGTCCCCCGGATCAACCCCAACCTGCCATGCGACTGCTGCTGGTCGAAGACGACCCCATGATCGGTGAAGCCCTGCTGGATGCGTTGCGCGCAGAGCACTACGCGGTCGACTGGGTTCGCGACGGCGTCATGGCCGACGCCGCCCTTCGCAGTGAATCCTATGATCTCGTGCTGCTCGACCTCGGGTTGCCGCGATGCAGCGGCCTCGACGTCCTGCGGGCCCTGCGCAAGCGGCGCGCGACGGTTCCCGTCTTGATCGCCACCGCGCGCGACGCGATCGGTGACCGCATCGCGGGACTCGACGCAGGGGCCGACGACTACGTGGTCAAGCCGTTCGACGTCGATGAATTGCTGGCGCGCATCCGGGCCCTGATCCGGCGCAGTGCGGGCCGCGCTGAGCCGGTGTTCAGCCACAAGGGCGTGACGCTGAATCCGGCGACGCGTGAGGCGGCGGTGGGCAATGCGCCGGTCGCCTTGTCGGCGCGCGAATGGGCGGTGCTCGAACCCATGCTGCAACGTCCCGGTGTCGTGTTCTCCCGGACCCAGCTGGAACAGAAGCTTTACGGCTGGAAAGACGACATCAGCAGCAATGCGGTCGAGGTTTATGTCCATGGGCTGCGCAAAAAACTCGGCAGCGACCTGATCGAAACCGTGCGGGGACTCGGCTATCTGGTGCCGAGTTTTTTGCGCAGCCCATGGACATAAACCTCGACCGCATTGCTGCTGATGTCGTCTTTCCAGCCGTAAAGCTTCTGTTCCAGCTGGGT
>JANXVP010000229.1 GCA_025351615.1 Ramlibacter sp.
CCGCCCCAAACTGGTGTCCGCTGCAACTGATCCTGGAAAAGTGACGAACGCAAGTGACTCGCATTCTCCGAGCCGGCGCCAAATTAGGCCGTCTTGCCTAATCATGGGCGGCCATGCTGAGTTTCATGCGTTCGCAAACCACGCCAGGACGATCGATCTCGCATGATTCGCCAAAAAGGGCTTGAACTACGACCCGGCGTCGCCTAAGCTGAAATGGCCTGAGCGATCAGGTATTCAGCCGGTAGGGCCACTTCGGTGGTAGCCCCGGCCCCTCCTGGAAGCAATCTTTTGCTTCCAACGCAGCCAGGGACTATCTCTCCTTGACTGCGGAAACAGACGGCACGGACTTCACGTCAGCCGTCAAGCCCGGCGGGCAGGCTTCAGGCCAACCGTCCGGGCTTTCTCTTTTTGGCTCGGGACGTGGCAACACAAGGTCCTTTCGCGGCGAGAATAGCGGCTTGGCCGTGCGCGGCCCTTTCTTTTTCCCCAACGCTTTTCGACCCATTCCCGTGACCCAAGCTTCCCCTACCAAGACCCACGACACCCAGGCGCTCGACACGCTGACCGGCGGAGCCTTCACTGCGCCGACATCGGGAGAACGCGCCGCGCGCGTGCGCGATTGGCTCGCCGCCAATCCCAGTGCGGAGCAGATGCAGGAAGTGTTTCGGGAGCTCAGCGGCCGGGACAAGGGCGCCGCGCGGCTGCTGCGCGAGCGGCTCGACGACATCAAGCGCAGCAAGGGCCAAGAAGTGATCGCGGCCGAATGGGCTGAAAAGGCGCGGGCGCTGATGACGCCACCCAAGATCAACATCGCCGACGCACTCGCCTGGCAGCGCGACGCCGCCAAGGCCGGCGCTCCCCTGAGCAGGGAGCCGCTGGCGTCACTGAAGGCTGCGCTCGCCGACCGCATCAAGGGCATCGAAGACCTGCAGCATCGGGTCCAGGTCCAGCGGGAGGCGGCGGTGCTACTGGCCCAGCGCATCGAGGTTCTTTCCACCAAATCCTGGCGCGACGCCCAGGCTTCTGCAGCCGCGCTGCAAAACGACGTGCCCGCTTGGCAATCGCAAGCGCAGGGGCTGCAGGCCGACGCAAACTGGGCCAGCGTCGACGTCAGGTTCCCGCCCTTGCTCGAAGCGTCGCGCTCGCAGTTGCAGGCAGTATGGGAGGCATTCCGCAGTGCCGTGGGTCAGGCCGAGGCCGCTGCTGCCGATCCGGCAGCGCCTTTGCCGCCGGTTCCGGTCTGGGCCGACGAACTGCGGCAGAGCCGCGGCCTGCCCGCCGAGGCAGCGCCCAGACCCGCTGCCAGACCCAAGGTGGATCCCGAACTTCGGGCCAGGGCCGCAGCGACGATCAGTGAATCGCTGGCGCGCCTGGAGCAGGAAATCGCGCTGGGCCACGGAAAAGCTAGCGCTGGCGCCGCGAGCGCGTTGCGCAATGCGCTCAAGGAGCATGGCAGGCTGGTGGACGACAAGCTGGAGAACCAGGCCCACGCCGCTCTCGCCGCCGCCGGTGAAATGGAAGGTTGGCAGCGTTGGCGTGCCGACCAGCTGCGCCAGGAGCTGGTCGCCAAGGCGGAAGCCCTGTTCGAGCATCCCGCCCCGGCCACAGCTTCGGTTCCGGCCCCGACACCGGTCGACGGCCAGGAGGCCGAGCCGCTGCCGAAGCCGCAGGATCCAGACACCCCGGCGCGCAGGCCTCGCTATGGCGGCCGCAAGATGCAGGAACAGCTGCGCGCCCTGCGCGATCAGTGGAAGCAGACCGACCAGGGCGGTCCGCCCAATCACGCGTTGTGGAAGCGCTTCGACGAAGCCTGCAACGAAGCCCATAAAGTCGTCGATCAGTGGCTGGACAAGGTCAAGGCCGAAGCGGCCGAACATCGCAACCAGCGGCTGGCGCTGATTGAAGAGATCAAGGCCTGGGGCGTGGCCAATCCGAGCGCCCGGGACGAGGACTGGAAGGGATTCAACCGGATCCTGCACCAGTTTTCCGACCGCTGGCGCGACGCCGGCCATCTGAGCGAAAAGGCGTTCGCTGAATTGCAGCCTTTGTGGAAGGACGCCATCCACGCGGCCGCCGCGCCGCTGGAGGCCCTCCAGAAGCAAAGCCTGGAGCGCCGGCACGCAATGATCGATGAAGCACGCGAGCTCGGGGCCCAGCCCCAGCTTCGCATCGACGCGGTGAAGGCGTTGCAGCAGCGCTGGCAGGCCGAGGCGCAAACCGTGCCGCTGGACCGCAAGCATGAACAAAAGCTGTGGGACGCTTTCCGCAAGCCGATCGACGAGGCGTTCAACCGCAAGAGTGAAGAGCGCGAAAAAGCCGCGACGCAACTGAGCGAACATGACCGCACGGTGCTGGAAGCGTCCAAGGCGCTGGAAGCGGCCAACGCCACAGGCGAGGCCCAGAAGATTCGCTCGGCAGTGGCCGCATTGGAAGCCGCGTTGCGTGGGCAGGCCAAGGCCGCCGAAGCCGTCGCAAAGGCTGACGAGGCCGCCAAAACGCAGGCCAAAGAGGCCGGGATGGACGGCGAAACGCCGACTGCCGGGACACCGCCGCCTGCAGAAGGCTCGCAACCTGTGGCGGGTGAAGCATCACCTGATCCGGCCACCGGCTCCGGGGCGGAAGGCGAAGCCGCCGCCGCACCGGCGCCAGTTGCCGCTCCCAAGCCTGCGCCCAAGCGGGTTGTCGCCATGCGAGGTGACGACCGCCCCGGCATGAAGAAGGCCGAACCCATGGTTGCGGGCCGCGGTGGCAAATTCGGCGATCGCAAAGGCGCGCCCGGTGGTCCCGGCGGCGGACGCTTCGGCGAGCGCCGCGATGACAGAACGGGACGCGACGACGGCCGCTTTGGCGACCGGCCGGCGTTCGAGGACCGGGGTCCTCGCCTGGGCGACGTGGCCTTCCGCGCGCAACGCGAGGCGCTGGAACATGCGCAGAGCGCCTTGAAGAAGCTGGCGGCGCAGGCGCATGGCGAGGCGTTGACCCAGCTGATCACCGCATGGGAGCAGCGCTCCGGCGAGCTGGTGCCCAGCCTGCAGGAGCTGGGCAAGGCGGTGTCCGCGCCGGTGCGCAGCAGCTGGGTGCAGTCGGTGAGCGCCGCTCCGTCGGGCGATGCCGCCGAAGCGCTGCTGCGTCTTGAAATTGCAGCCGAGGCGCCGACTCCCGCCGAGCACCTCAGTGCCCGCCGCTTGCTGCAATTGCAGTTGCTCACCCGCCGCAACGATGCGGCACCGACGCAGACCTGGGGGCAGGACGCCGCCAGAGTGCTGGCCACAGCCCACGAGGCGTCAGTGGCGCGGCGCCTGCAGACCGTGCTCAAGTCCATGTTCCGGAGTTGACGGACGCCCGGGTCGGGGTCCGCCTGATACCGACTGATGCCCGACTGCTAAGTCCGGCGTTTCAGGCGCGGGGCTGAACGCGGAAGAATGGATCGAACAGGGCGACCAGGGCGGGGAAGTCCTGGTCGAAGCGATCGCGGTTCACGAAATAAGCCTCGCAGGCGACGGCGAAGAATTCGTCGATCGCCGTCGCGCCATAGGCGTCCAGCCACTGGGCTTCGCCGCCGAAGCGTTCCGCGACGATGACTTTTTCCCGGAACGCCTGGTACTCGGCGCCGAGCGTGGCCAGCCAAGTCCTGCGCGCGGCCCGCGAGGGCAGGGGTGGGCACCCATCGGGCTGGCCGTCGCGCATGTCGATCTTGTGCGCGAACTCGTGGATCACGACGTTGTAGCCTTGCTGCGCCGTCGCGCCGCTATCGGCGACATCGCGCCAGCTGAGCATGACCGGTCCGCGCTCCATCGTCTCGCCGGCCAGCACTTCGTCCCATTGATGCACCACGCCGGTTTCGTCGGTCGTGGTCCGGCGCGCCCGCACCTGTTCACTGTGCACCACGATGCCGACGAAATCGTCATACCACTTCAGGCCGAGATTGAGCACCGGCAACACCGCCTGCGCCGCAATCGACAGCGCGACTTCATCGGTGATGACGAAGCCCTGCGCGCCGTGGAATTCCTTGCCAGCCAAAAATTGCGCTGCAAGCTGGCGCAAGCGCGCCCGTTCGCCCTCGGGTCGGGCAGCGAGAAACGGGTAGCGGGTGAGCACCGCGGCCCAGAGCGGATCGGGAATCGGGCGTCCGGATGCACCCCGGCGCAGCCAGCCGAACATCAGGCCAGCGCAATGCGCGCGGGTCCAGCATCGCCGATGCGAAGCACCTGCACGCGAGGGGCGGCCGCTGCCGCGTCCCAGTCGCTCAGAACTACGCGGTGCAGGCCGGGCGCAAGTTCATGGTCGGCCGGTCGGTGGGTGTGGCCGTGGATTATCCGCGTCGCGGCGGCGGCCTTCAGCCATGCTGTGGCGGCTGTGGCATCGACATCGACATCGACGTCGGAGGTGCCTGACCGCTTGCGCGCTTCGCTTTCATCGCGCAAGCCTTGTGCGATCGCCTTGCGCTGGGCCAGCGGCCGGGCCAGGAAATCGCGCTGCCAATCCGCCGAACGGACCTTTGCCCGAAAAGCCTGGTAATCGCCGTCCGCGAGACAGAGCGCGTCCCCGTGCGTGAGCAGCCAGCGCTGCCCGAGCAAGGTAAATACTGTGGGGTCGTCGAGCAGGGTCGCGCCGGTGGAGCGCATCAGTGCCGGCCCGATCAGGAAGTCCCGGTTTCCGTGCATCAGAAACACCGGCATGCGGGCGGCCCCGGCTGTCAACACCGCGGCGCAGTCCGCCTCAAAGCCTGGTTCAAGCGCCGAGTCGTCGCCGATCCAGGCCTCGAACAGATCGCCCAGGATGAAGACAGCGTGAGCCGGCGTGGTCCCCATGTACCCACGCCACGCGTCGAAGGTGGCCGGGTCCGACGGCTGCAGGTGCAGGTCGGAAATGAAATCGGCCGTGCGCCAATGGGCCGGAGCCTGCAACTCCCGGAACGGCGGCACGGCCGGTGTGTTCACCGCGACGCCGTCAGACGACGACGGCCTTGTCGATGATCACGTCCTCGTTCGGCACGTCGTCGTGGAAGCCATTGCGGCCGGTTTTCACCGCCTTGATGCGATCCACCACGTCCTTGCCGGACACCACCTTGCCGAAGACCGCGTAACCCCAGCCCTGCGCGCTCGGCGCCGTGTGGTTCAGGAAAGCGTTGTCGGCCGCGTTGATGAAGAACTGGGCCGAAGCCGAATGCGGCGCCTGTGTGCGTGCCATCGCGACGGTGTAGTTGTCGTTTTTCAGGCCGTTGTTGGCTTCGTTGTCGATCGGCGCGTCGGCGCGCTTTTCCTTCATGCCGGGCTCGAAACCGCCGCCCTGGACCATGAAGCCAGGAATCACGCGGTGAAACACCGTGTTGTTGTAGTGACCCTTCCCGACGTAGTTCAGGAAGTTCTCGACCGTCTTGGGCGCCTTGTCCTGGTCCAGTTCGAGGGTGATCACGCCGTAGCTGGCGATGTGCAGTTCGACTTTGGGATTACTCACGGAAAAACTCTCTTTCTGCCTATTTGACCAGCGTTGCCGAGGTGATGACGATCGGCGTGACCGGCACGTCGCGATACCCGCCCTTGGTGCCGGTGGGCAAGCCCTTCATCTTGTTGATGACATCCATTCCGGACACGACCTTGCCGAACACCGCATAGCCATGGCCGTCGGGACTGGGCGCGTCGAGCATGGTGTTGTCGCGCACGTTGATGAAGAACTGCGCCGTCGCCGATCCGGGATCGGCCGTCCGGGCCATGGCAATCGTGCCGACTTCGTTCTTCAAGCCGTTGCCGGCCTCCAGCGGAATCGGCGCTCGGGTCGCCTTTTGCTGCATGTCGGAGGCGAAGCCACCGCCCTGGACCATGAAGTTGTCGATCACGCGGTGAAAGATCGTGCCGTCGTAATGCTTGTCCTTCACATATTGCAGGAAGTTTTCCACCGTCCGGGGCGCCTTGTCGGGGTTCACCTCGACCACGAAGTCGCCGGCGGTGGTCGCGAACTTGACGCGCGGTGCGTCTGCTGCCAGCGCGCTGCCCCCGGCCAGGGCGCATGCCAGCAAGGCGCAGGCAGCGCGGCGAGAAACGGCGCTCAGAGATTTCATCATCCAATCACTCCTTCAAAAAAGATTTTCCACATCGCCCCCTGGCGCATCCAATACTGGCGCTTGACGGGCCCGCCCCGGGCGCCGGCGACAACCTCGTCAAAGGTTACCACCATGGTGTCGGCGTTATCGGTCCAGCGCAGATAGGAAAGCTCCTTGAGAAAGACATCCCGGCCGTTGGCCTTGTCGATCTCCAGGCGCAGCGCGGGCATCCATTCCGCCAGGCTCTTGCCGCCGCCGGAAAAGTCCGGCGAATAGAAGCTCAGGATCCGGCCGATGTCGCCGCTGGCCTTGGCGCTGCGCCAGGCCTGAATGGTGTCGGCGAAGCGCCTGCTGTCGGGCTGGACGCTCACCGGCTGCACCCAGTGCAGGCTCTGCGCGATCACCACAGGCGTGGTGCGGATTTCCACCGTTCTGATGATGCGTTGCAGGTCGGGGTTGGCCAGCACTACGCAGCCGTCGGTTGCCTTGGGCGCCCGCGAGAACTGCGCCGGAGGCGTGCCATGCAGCCAGATCCCGCTGCCGGTCTTGCCGCGCCGCAGGTCGTATGGATTCGGATAGTTGATCGGCAGCGCGCCGGCACCATAGAAGTCGCGCAGCGATTTCGGATCGAGATTGCCGGTGACGAAGTAGACACCGAGCGGCGTGCGCAAGTCGCCCTCGATCGATTTCTCGATTCCCGATTTGCCCACCGAGATGTAGTAGTCGCCCACCAGCTTCAGTCCGGTGGGCGTGTTCTCGAACAGGTAGAGGCGGGCCCGCGACGCATCGATCGCAATCGCGTGCTTGTTGCGCAATGACAGTTGCAGGAATTGCGCCGGGATCGCCCCGACCGGCGGCTTTTCGCGCAGCGCCCGAATCCGCAGCTGCGATTCCTCGCGCAGCTCGGCCAGCATTTGCGCGCCGGTCTGAGCTGCCGCATCGGGCACGTCGCCGACGGTGCGTACCGGGCGGGCCCGCGACGCGAGCAAGTCGCCATAGACCAGTTGCGCAAGCTGGAAATTGGGGTGGTCCCTGACCAGCGATTCGGCGCGCGCCATTGCCTCGCGCCCCCGGGCCTGGCCGATCAGCTTGTAGACCTCAATCAGCCGGGCCTCGGCCTCGCCGTCGCGCACCACCTGCCGCAGCGGTGCCCGTTGCGGCGGGGCCGGCCGGGCCGCCTTGGCGGAGGTCCCCGAGCGCTGATTGCTGGTGGACGCACCTGCGGCGCCGGCGCTGAACAGGCAGGCGGACGCGAGCGACCAAAACACGAGCGAGGCTCGTTTCATGCGTGAGACCCGGCGGAAAAATTCAAACTGCACAACCAGCCCCTGTCGCCACCGCGGCAGGCCAGACTTGCCTGTCACCCGCCGGTCGATTCCCTGACGATCACCCAGCGATCGCCGGCCTTGACCAGATCGAGTGTCTTGCGGCTCGAAACGTTCAACGCGTCAGCGCTGTAAGCCTGCTTGAATTTCGCCGAGGCCTTGCTGCCGTTGACCGAAACCGCGATCTCGCTGACCTTGACGCTGATGCGGTTCTTGCCGACGATGCGGGCGCGCCTCTCGTCTTCCCAGGCCTTGCGCGACAGCTTGCCCGGCGGATTGAAGTCCTTGCCGTAAGCGCCGAGGTAAGCGGCCAGGTCTTTGGAGGACCAGGCCGCTGCCCAGGTCTGCACTGTCGCTTCGACCTCGTTGGAGCTGCCGGGCGCGGAAGCGTTCCCGGCGGCAAAACCAGCGGCCGCGGGTGAGGCGGCGACCACCGATGCCGGAGCAGGCGCGGGGGTAGGAGCCGGCGCCTGCACCACAGGTCCGCTCGACGTCTGTGGGGAAGGGGCCCTGGCCACCACGACGGGGGCCGGTGCCGGAGCCGGAACCGCGGCCCGCGCTTGCGTGGTCTTGCCGGTGGGGGCAAACAGTTCGCGGATCAACGCCAGTTTGGGCTGCACACCCGTGTTGCTCGCGTCCAGCTGCAACGCCTTGCTGTAGGCCTGGCTGGCCAGCTTGGCGTAGACATCGCCCAGGTTTTCGTGCGCCGTCGCGTAGCTGGGATTGGTGCGGATCGCCATCTCGAGGGCCGCGCGTGCCTTGTCGAACTGGCTCTGGCCGGCATAGAGGACGGCGAGGTTGTTGTACGGCTCAGGCAGTTCCGGATACTCCTCGGTCAACTTGTTGAAGGTGCTGATCGCTTCCGCCGGGCGCCCGGCCTCGGTCTGGATGACGCCTTTGAGAAACCGCATCTGCGGATCGCGCGGCTTGCTCGCCAGGTACTGGTCGGCCTTGGCCAGAGCTTCCGAATGTTTGCCCGAGCGAAGCAACTGGTTCACGTCGCTGTAGTCGTCGGCCCAGGCCGAGGAGGCGACCAGGGCGGCCGCGATGGCCAGCAGGCGAAGGGTTTTCGGAAGCGCATGGGATGCGTGCGTCATAAAGCCTCTGGTGGATCGTACGCGTGACGTCAGGCCCCGATCAGGGGGCGATATACTGCGCTGGATTGTAGCCGAGGGGTGCCGCGCGAGCACCGCCGCAACCTTCCAACAAGAGCAAAATCTGAAGCCCCGCATGCCCATGCAGCCACGCTGCGGCACGCCGGCAAATCGCCCATGAGTCTGCGCATCTACAACACGCTCTCGCGTGCCCTGGAGGAGTTTTCCCCGCTGAAGCCGGGGCACGTCGGCATCTATGTCTGCGGCATCACTGTGTACGACCTGTGCCATGTCGGGCATGCGCGTTCGATGCTGGCCTTCGATGTCGTGGTGCGCTGGTTGCGCGCTTGCGGCCTGCGCGTGACGTATGTCCGCAACGTCACCGACGTCGACGACAAGATCATCCGGCGCGCCGTCGAGAACGGCGAAACCATCCGGGCGCTGACGACGCGCATGATTGCCGAGATGTACCGCGACACCGATGCGCTCGGCATCGGCCGGCCCGACCACGATCCGCGCGCCACCGATTACGTACCGCAGATGCTGGGGATCGTCGGTCTGCTCGAAGACAAGGGACTGGCGTACCGGGCGGACAACGGCGACGTCAATTACTCGGTGCGCAAGTTCCACGGCTATGGAAAGCTTTCGGGCAAGTCGATCGACGAACTGCATGCGGGCGAGCGCGTCGCGGTCCGGGACGGCAAGCAGGACCCGCTGGACTTCGTGCTGTGGAAGTCCGCCAAGCCGGACGAGCCCGAAGACACGCGCTGGCGCAGCTCCTATGGCGAGGGCCGTCCCGGCTGGGCCATCGAATGCTCGGCCATGTCAGCCGCATTGCTGGGGGACACGTTCGACATTCATGGCGGCGGCGCCGACCTGCAATTTCCCCATCACGAGAACGAGATCGCGCAAAGCGAAGGCGCCACCGGCAAGCCGCTGGCCCGCTACTGGATGCACAACGGCTTCCTGAACATCGACAACGAGAAAATGTCCAAGTCGCTGGACAACTTCTTCACCATCCGTGACGTGTTGCAGAAGGTCGATGCCGAGACCCTGCGCTTTTTCTTCGTGCGCACCCACTACCGCAGCGCGATCAATTACAGCGACGTGCACCTCGAAGACGCGCGCGGCGCACTCAAACGACTGTACACCGCGTTGCATCTGGTTCCCGCTGCCAGCGCCGGGATCGACTGGGCGTTTCCGGCGGCGGCGCGCTTCCAGGCCGCGATGGACAACGACTTCGGCACGCCGGAAGCGGTCGCCGTGCTGTTCGAGCTGGCCGCTGAAGTCAACCGAAGCCAGTCGCCACAGGCCGCCGGCCTGCTCAAGGCCCTGGGCGGCTGCCTGGGTTTGCTGCAGGGCGACCCGCAACAGTTCTTGCAGGCGGGGACGGCGCTAGGCGAGGTCGCCATCCGCGAGCGGATCGACCAGCGCGCCGCTGCCAAGCGAGCGAAGAATTTCGCCGAAGCGGACCGCATCCGGCAGGAGTTGTTGGCGCAAGGTGTGGTGCTCAAGGATTCCGCGGCCGGCACCACCTGGGAGGCTGCGCAGTGAGTGCGGCGCCCGCGGAGCCGCTGCTCTCCAGCCCGGATTACTGGGATGAAGCCTGCCGCCACCTCGCCAAAAAAGACCGCGTGATGAAGCGGCTGATCCCGCAGTTCGGCGACGCCTGCCTGCAGTCGCGCGGGGACGCCTTCACCACCCTGGCGCGCAGCATCGTCGGCCAGCAGATCTCGGTCAAGGCGGCGCAGTCGGTGTGGGACCGCTTCGCCAAGCTGCCGCGCCGCATGCATGCCGGCCATGTGCTCAAGCTGAAGGTCGACGACATGCGCGGGGCGGGCCTGTCCGCGCGCAAGATCGAATACCTGGTGGACCTGGCGCTGCACTTCGATTCTGGCGCGATCCATGCCGACGCCTGGCTGGCGATGAACGACGACGAGATCATCGCGGAGCTGGTCGGTATTCGCGGCATCGGCCGCTGGACCGCCGAAATGTTCCTGATCTTCCATCTGATGCGGCCCAACGTGCTGCCGCTGGACGACGTCGGCCTGATCAACGGCATCAGCCGCAACTACTTTTCAGGCGATCCGGTCAGCCGCAGCGACGCCCGCGAAGTGGCAGCTGCCTGGGTCCCGTACTGCAGCGTGGCGACTTGGTATAATTGGCGCTCGCTCGACCCGCTCCCGGTGGGTTATTGAGCTCCGGCCTCCCGGAACCATCAAGGAGATACGCCTTGGCCAAGAAGAATTTTCTCGACTTCGAGCAGCCGATCGCGGAACTCGAAACCAAGATCGAAGAACTGCGCTATGTGCAGACTGAATCGGCGGTGGACATTTCCGAGGAGATCGACCAGCTCAGCAAGAAGAGCCAGCAGCTGACCAAGGACATTTACAGCGACCTGACGCCCTGGCAGATCACCAAGATCGCCCGCCATCCCGAACGCCCCTACACCCTCGATTACGTCAACGAGATCTTCACCGACTTCATCGAACTGCACGGCGACCGGCACTTCGCCGACGACCTGTCGATCATCGGCGGCCTGGCGCGCTTCAACGGCAATGCCTGCATGGTGCTGGGCCACCAGAAGGGCCGGGACACCAAGGAGCGGGGCTTGCGCAACTTCGGCATGAGCCGTCCGGAGGGCTACCGCAAGGCGCTGCGCCTGATGAAAACCGCCGAGAAATTCAAGCTGCCGGTGTTCACCTTCGTCGACACGCCCGGCGCGTATCCCGGCATCGATGCGGAGGAGCGCGGGCAGTCGGAAGCCATCGGCCGCAACATCTATGAAATGGCGCAGCTCGAAGTGCCGATCATCACGACGGTGATCGGGGAGGGCGGCTCCGGCGGCGCGCTCGCCATCTCGGTGGCCGACCAGGTCCTGATGCTGCAGTATTCGATCTATTCGGTGATCAGCCCCGAGGGCTGTGCCTCCATCCTCTGGAAGACCTCCGACAAGGCGCAGGAGGCGGCCGATGCGATGGGCATCACGGCGCACCGGCTCAAGGCCCTGGGCCTGATCGACAAGATCGTCAACGAGCCGGTCGGCGGCGCGCACCGCGACCCCAAGCAGATGGCGGCCTTCCTCAAGCGCGGGCTCAACGACGCGTGGCGCCAGCTGAGCGACCTGAAAGTTCGCGAGCTGCTGGACCGCCGCTACGAGCGCCTGCAAAGCTACGGCCGCTACACCGACACCAAGGCCGACGCCCGCTAGCGTCCCGTCCTTCCCCCCAACCGGCTGCGTTTGCCCATGGCCACCTTCGATGGGGCGATCGCAGCATTTGCCCCGACCCTGCCACTGGCCGTCGCGTACAGCGGCGGAGCGGACTCGTCCGCGCTGTTGACGGCCTGCGCCCGCAAATGGCCTGGGCAGGTCCACGCCGTGCATGTTCATCATGGCCTGCAAGCCGCCGCCGACGGCTTCGAGCAGCATTGCATCGCCGCGTGCGCGCTGCTGGGTGTGCCTCTCATCGTGCGACGGGTGGACGCGCGGCACGCGCCGGGCCAGAGCCCTGAGGATGCCGCTCGCCGCATCCGCTACGACACGTTGGCGCTCGTACTGCAGCAGGAATGGGGCGGCGCCGTCCAGGACATCGCAGTTGCCCAGCACTCCGACGACCAGGTCGAGACCATCCTGCTCGCGCTGTCGCGGGGGGCCGGCTTGCCCGGGCTGGCCGCGATGCCGGCGCACTGGGAGCGCGGCGGCGTCCACTGGCACCGGCCCCTGCTTGGCGTGCCGGGCGCCGCCATCCGGCAATGGCTCGCAAATCACGGCGTGCTGTGGACGCAAGACCCGACCAATGCCGATGCAGCCTTCACCCGCAACCGGATCCGCGCGCGCTTGTTGCCGGCCCTGGCGGAAACCTTTCCGCAGTTTCGCGAGACCTTCGCGCGCAGCGCCGCGCACGCCGCGCAGGCGCAGGACGTGCTGCATGAGGTGGCGCTGCAGGACCTGGCGCTGACCGGGTCGCCACCGGAGATCCGCGCTCTGCAGCGTTTGTCGCGGCCCCGGCAGGCGAACGCCTTGCGCCTGTGGCTGCGGCGCGACCACGACACCATTGCCAGCGCGGCGCAACTCGATGAATTGCTCGACCAGATCGCAGCCTGCACCACCCGCGGCCACGCGATCCGCATCAAGGTCGGAGCGGGGCTGGTGGAGCGGGTCGGCGAGCGGCTGGCTGCGAGGCGCTCGGTATAATCCGCAGGTTTTTCGCTGTGGCTGCAGGCCCGCATGCAGTGCTGCAGGCTCCTTCCCATCTCATCCCGATTCCAATGGCATTGATCGTTCACAAATACGGCGGCACGTCGATGGGCTCGACCGAGCGCATCCGCAGCGTGGCCAGGCGCGTTGCCAAGTGGGCGCGTGCCGGCCACCAGCTGGTCGTCGTGCCCAGTGCCATGAGCGGCGAAACCAACCGCTTGCTGGGGCTTGCCAAAGAGCTGGCACCGGGCCAGGGCAATGCCGCGCTCGATCGGGAGCTCGACATGCTGGCTTCGACCGGCGAGCAGGCGTCGTCGGCCCTGCTGGCCATTGCGCTGCAGGCCGAGGGCCTGGAGTCGGTCAGCTATGCCGGCTGGCAGGTTCCGATCCGTACCGACAGCGCTTACACCAAGGCCCGTATCGCGTCGATCGACGACACCAAGATTCGCGCCGATCTGGATGCGGGCAAGGTGGTCATCGTCACCGGCTTTCAGGGCGTCGACGGGGATGGCCACATCACAACTCTGGGGCGGGGCGGCAGCGACACCTCCGCCGTCGCCGTGGCGGCCGCCATGAAAGCGGCCGAGTGCCTGATCTACACCGACGTCGACGGCGTGTACACCACCGACCCGCGCGTGGTGCCGGAGGCGCGCCGCCTGCAGACCATCTCGTTCGAGGAGATGCTCGAGATGGCCAGCCTAGGCTCCAAGGTGCTGCAGATCCGCTCGGTGGAATTCGCGGGCAAGTACCGCGTGCCGCTGCG
>JANXVP010000566.1 GCA_025351615.1 Ramlibacter sp.
GCCATCGGCCCACAACAGGCCAATGCCCCAGGGACTCACGGCCATCCCCACCAGGAGGTAGAGCATGGCTGTGGAAAGCGGCAGCCGTGCGAGCACCGAGCCGCTCAAGGCCATCACGACCAGGAGCACGCCCACGATCACGGACCAGATCGCAAAATCCATGGGGCGCCGCCTCAGGCGCGGTTCATGAACGCGGCTTGCCGCTGCCGCTTTCGGGGTCGCTCGGCCCGTTGCGATCGGACAGGATTTCGCTGGGCGGGGCCAGCTTGCCGCTGTCCGCACCCTTTGCATCCCAGGTTCCACCCGTGCGGCCGCTGTTGGCGCGGCCGGACATCACCTCGTCGTCATCGAAGTTCAACTGGCCGCCGGCCATTGGCGCCTCCCCGGTGGAGCCGTGGTCCCGCTGATTGACGCCGCTCGGCTGCACGAGGTCGGGCTGTTTGTCGCTGGCAAGGCCAATCTTGCCGGGGCCGTCGCCGCGGTTGTCCTCAGCCCCGGCCTGTTGGGGCTTGCCGTTCCGGGATTGTTCCTGGTTGGCCATGGTGTGCACTCTCTTTTCCGAGGGCGCGGCTGGTGCCGCAATTCTCGATGATGCGGCGCAGCGGCCCGGGCCGCCTGTAGGCAACCTGCCCAGCGCTGCGTAGGCGCCACGGCTCAAAGGTCCTTCGAGCCAGAGGCTAAAGACAGGCAAAGCAGTTGCGTCTGACGAGCAACCAGGTCACGTGCTTTGCCGGCGACGCACAGTCCAGCCGACAGGCCAGCGGCCAGCCCGGTGTCGCGCAGGAAGCCGGCTTGCAGCGGGGGCGAAAATTACCTGGTCGTTTTCAGCGACCGGTAAATTTCGGCTGGCGCTTTTCCATGAAGGCCTGACGGCCCTCGACATAATCGGCGCTGCCAAAGCAGCGTCCGACCACCTGCTCACACAGCGCGTTGTCCCGCGCGGACTCGTCCTTCAAGGCTTGGGCGACGATGGTCTTGATCGAAGCGACCGTGAGCGGCGCGTTGGCGGCGATGGTCGCGGCGTAATCGCGCACGAACGCCTCGAGCTGCGCGTCCGGCAGGACCCGGTTGACCAGGCCCATCGCCAGCGCTTCCTGGGCCGTGAACTGCCGCGCGGTGAAGAAGATTTCCTTGGCGAATGCGGGACCGACCACGTCCATCAGCCCGCGGACACCGTCGTATTCGTAACCGAGACCGAGCTTGGCCGCCGGCACGCCGAACTTCGCGCCGTCCGCGGCAATGCGCAGGTCGCAGGCCAGCGCCGTCGAGACCCCGCCACCGATGCAATAGCCGCGAATCATGGCGATGGTCGGTTTGCCGACATTCTTCAATGCGCTGGTGGCCTTGTGCGAAGTCTCGTGGTAGACCCGGGTGGTTTCCGGCGACGAGCGCTTTTCCTCGAACTCCGAGATGTCGGCGCCTGACACGAAAGCCTTGTCGCCGGCGCCTTTCACCACGATCACGCGGATCGCATCGTCGCTGCCGTAATCGGTGACGACATCGAACAGCGCTTCCCACATGACCATGGACACCGCGTTATGCCGTGCCGGATTGTTGAACGTGATCCAGCCGATGGCACCGTCTTTCTCGGCGATCATCCGTTCGGTTTTCGACAGCGTCATGGCGGCTCCTGCGTGGTCAAGGGGATTCGCGGTAGCGGTCGAAGATCACGCCGGCCTCGAACAGACGGGCGACGTCCTCACCGCTGTACCCGAGGCCAAGGACCACTTCCTGCGAGTGCTGCCCGTGCCAGGGCGCCGTTAGGCGCACAGCAGTGAGGTCGCCGGTGGACTTGATCGGCATGCCGATGGTTTTCATCGGGCCGATCTTCGGGTGATCGATGTCCAGCACCATCTTGCGCGCGTGGATGTGCGGGTCCTTCAGGATCTGCTCGTAACCGTAGACCGGGCCGCCGGGAACTTTCGCCTCGTCCATCTTTTCGACCCAGTGCGCCGTGGACCGGGTCGTCAGGACCGCCTCGATCTCGCTTTCGAGCGCGTCCAGGTGCTGCAGCCGCGCCGCCAGGGTCGCGAAACGCGGGTCGGTCAGCCATTGCGGCCGGTCACAGACCAAGGTGGCAAAACTCCTCCACAGCTTGTCGCTCCCGCCGCCGACGGTGACATAGCCATCGGCCGACCGGTAGGCCTGGTAGGGAGCCGAGCGCCGGTGGCGGGTGCCCGTGGCCAGGGGAATCTCGCCGCTGCCGAAGAAGGCGCCGAATTCCCAGGGCGTCCAGGCCAACCCTGCCTCAAGCAGCGACGTTTCCAGGTACTGGCCCTGGCCGCCCCGCAGCCGGCCAATGTAGGCGGCCAGGATGCCGTAGAGCGACGTCACGCCACAGGCGATGTCGTTCATCGCGATACCGACCTTGGCCGGCCGCCCGCCCGGATAGCCGGTCATCAGCATGATGCCCGACATGCCCTGCGCGATGATGTCGAATCCGCCCTTCTTGCCGTAAGGCCCGGTCTGGCCGAAGCCCGACATCGACGCGTAAATGACGGCTGGATTGATGGCCTTGAAGCTGTCGTAATCGAGGCCCAGCTTCCTGACCACGCCGGGACGGAAATTCTCCATCACGATGTCGGCCTTCGCAGCCAGCTTCAGCACGATCTCCTTGCCGCGGGCGTCCTTCATGTCGATCGCCAGGCTCTTCTTGTTGCGGTTCAGGACGGCGAAGCAATACGACTCGCCATTGACCTGCGGGTCGAAGCGGCGCGACGTGTCGCCGCCGTCGACGCTTTCGAGCTTGATGACTTCGGCGCCCATGTCTCCGAGCACCATGCTGCAGTACGGCCCGGCCATCACATTGGTCAGGTCCAGGACCTTGACACCTTCAAGCGGCAGCGCCATCTGCAGTCTCCCCGGAGATTGGAATGAATGTGACGTGTGACGGATCGATCTGCGCAAAGACCTGCTGACCGACTTCGAAGACGTCGTTGGGTCGGGCGCTGATTCGCAACAGCTGCCCCGATCCCGCAATGCTGATGTGATAGTCCCATGAATCGCCCAGGTAGGCGCGCCGTTGCACCCGCCCTTCGATGCAAAAACGGTCACCGGCGGCCGCCGGCTGCTGGCGATGCAACTCCACGCTTTGCGGCCGCACCGAAATCAGCACCTCGTCGGGCAAGGGACCCTGGTGCCGCAAGGCCTGCGCCGGAAGCGAGAAGCCGCCGAAATCGACAGTGTCTGCCAGCCGTTTACCGGTGATGAAATTGGTCCGCCCGACGAAGCCGGCGACGAATCTGGTCTTGGGATTGGCATACAGCTCGTAGGGCACATCGATCTGCTCGACCCGCCCCTTGTTCATCACGGCGA
>JANXVP010000248.1 GCA_025351615.1 Ramlibacter sp.
ATCGACGCCAGGATGGCCCCGCTGGTCCGGTCCATGATCTGCACCAGCAAGGGCGCACCGGTCGTGCCTTCGCGGCAGTTGACGGCGATATCGTTTCCCGGCCCGAGCGCCAGGCCGGTCGGGTCGCAATTGCCCTCGGTGAAGCCGCGCGCTCCTGCGAGATTGGTGTAATTGACCGTCGCCCCCGGCGCAATGCCGCGGATGGAAGCGCCCGGAATCGCCACCAGTTCGCCATTGGGGTTGGCCGTGGTGCCGTCGTTGTTGACGAAGAACGTGTCGCTTGCGGGGTCGTAGCGGCACTGCTCCAGACCGGCCGAAGGCGCGCCGCTCGGATCGGTGAAAGTCACCTGTGCAACGACTGCCTGGGTTGTGGTGTTGATGAAGGTCGCAAACGGCGTGTCGGCTTCCGGGGTCGAGATCATGTAGAGGCCATGAACGGAATCGACGCAGCCTTCATCAGCGCGCTTGCCGGAGGAGCCGACCACGACGGTATTGATCACCTGCAGCGTCGCGGGATCGACAATCTTCACCGAGTTCACATCGCCCACGTACAGCAGGTTGCCCACAGCGCTGATACCGTCTGGTCCGGAAATTGAATTGTCGACACCACCCTTGGTGTTGAGCCCCAGCCCGGCGAACGCGTTGGACCCTGTGCCCTTGATCTGCGCAACAAACGCGCTGGTGGCGGTGTCGAACACATCGACCGCAGCATTGTTGCGGTCAGTGAAGTAGTACCGGTTGCCCACGACCGCGCCCAGGTCGAATCCGAAGTTGGTCCCTGTGCCCACGCCCGGAATTGCAGTTGTCACCGCAAGCTGCCTGAGCCCCGACCCTGAATCGCCACTGCCGCCGCCACCGCATGAAGCAAGGACTACCGCTGCACTCACACAAGGAATCAAAAATCGACGCATTCGTAATCTCCGTTGTTATTGACCCCTGAATCGGGAGTCCTGATCATCATAAATTCAGCACCCATGCAGACAATGGGGGAAACCGCGCATAAAACATCGTCCGCGCGGTCAGCCACAACTCAGAAAATCTTCTGATATTTAAAAGGAAGCCTCAATGGGATAGCACCTGCTGGGTGATGTTCAATCTAAAAAGCGTATCGATTGCCCCCGGTCGCATCGCTCCGGCACTATGCTGTGTGCTTTTCGTTCTGAACTCACTGGAGCATTGATGCGCATCTCTTCTAAAGCTATTTTGTATTTCGCCGCCGCCGCGCTCGCGACGTTGGGCGTTCAAGCGCAGCCTATGCCGTCAGGCGCTCCCCCGGGCACGACGGTGGAGTGTAAGGACGGGAGCTTTGCTTCCCCAGAAGCCAAGTCAGGAGCGTGCTCCGGCCATAAAGGGATCAAGACCTGGTATGGCAAGGCTGAAGCCAGAACGCGGCTAGCACCAGGCCCCTCGGTTGAAACTCAGTCGGCTGCGGTGAGTAGCACCAATGTCGCACCCAGTACTGGCAAAGCGTCGAGAACCCCGGCCGTCCAGGATCCTTCGAAGATGGAAACCGCGCCGGGCGGAGGGGCCGGCAAGGTTTGGGTCAATGCATCCACAAAGGTTTACCACTGTGACGGCGATCGCTACTACGGCAAGACCCAAAAAGGCGAATATATGACTGAAGCTGATGCTAAGGCCAAAGGAATACGCGCCGCTTACAAAAAGACCTGCGGTGGATAGGCTCAGACGGTCGTTTCTGCCCCGCTGTCGCATGTGGAGATCAGGCCGCGGCGCAAGCTTAATGACGGGCCTGAAACTGGCTCTTCTCGAGCAATACCATCGGCCGCGCGTGCGGCACTTAAATCGTTGCGGATTCAACGACGCTGTACGGGCCACCCAATGCCAGCAAATGCGTGACTTGCAGCTTTGCAGCGGTGAATAGTTTCCGATACTGATTTTCCGTTCGCTCGCGCCCGCCCGTGCCGACAAGCATGTTGAGGTCGGACCGTGCGATGCCTTGATCATGCGGCGAATCACAAAAGTGCTGCGGTGCGATGCGCTCAATCACGAATAACTTGGCGTTCGGCGCCATCACCTGGCGGCAGTTGCGAAGAATGTTCACAGCTTGATCGTCATCCCAATCGTGCAGAACACTCTTCAGAAAATACGCATCCGCTCCACCGGGAACCGCCTCGAAGAAACTGCCGGTGACCACGGTGCAACGATCCTCGACGCCGGCGGCGGCAAGATGGCTTCCGGCCGTAGCGGTCGCGTGCGCGAGGTCGAACAAGATCCCGCGCATGGACGGGTGTTCAGAGAGGATCGATGCGATCAGTTCGCCGTAGCCGCCACCCACATCGACGATGAAACTCATCCCGGAAAAGTCCAACGTTAGCGCGACCGCAGCGGCGACTGGCTGTGTCAGTTCGACCATCGCGCGGTTGAAGAGCAGTGCACCGTCCGCATCGTTCTCCAGATGGTGAAAGCCATCAGCACCGCTCGTCTGCTTGCGAATGCTATTCCCCGTGCGCACGCTCTGCAAGAGCCGACCCCAAGTCGCCCAGGAGCTCGTTCCGCAAAACTCA
>JANXVP010000256.1 GCA_025351615.1 Ramlibacter sp.
GCCATCAGCTTGGCGGCGGCCGGCATGGCAACGCCGGCTCTGGAGCCAAGGATGGCCGCAGCCGCAGCAGCTGGCGCAGCCGCACCAGCAGTTGTCACAGCGGCAGCCGCTATCCCTGGGGAAGCCGCGGCCGCGCTGGCCTTGCCTTCGGTGTCGATCTTCGCGATGACCTGTTCTGCGGCCACGGTGCTGCCGTCGGCCTGAACAATTTCGACCAGCACCCCCGCTGCCGGCGCCGGGATCTCGAGCACCACCTTGTCGGTTTCGATCTCGATCAGGATTTCGTCGATCGCGATCACGTCCCCGGCCTTTTTCTTCCACTGCAGCAGCGTGGCTTCGGCCACCGACTCGGACAGCTGCGGGACCTTCACTTCAACGATAGCCATATCAATTCCTGGATTCCTGTTTGTCAACCGCGCGGCGACCGGCTTTCCGGTCCGCGTCGACCGCGCGGAGTTATGTCGGCACTGGGTGTCCGAAATAACATCACTTGGTCAGAACGAAGCCTTTGAGTTTCCCGAAGGCTCCATCGACCAGGCCCTTCTGCTGCTCCTGGTGGAGGTGCGAATAGCCGACGGCCGGAGATGCCGAGGCGGCGCGGCCGGAGTAGCCCAGCTTCTGGCCTTCGAGCATGTTCTCGTGGATGTAGTGCTGCACGAAGAACCAGGCGCCCTGGTTCTGCGGCTCGTCCTGGCACCACACGATCTCGGTCGCGTTCGGGTATTTGCGCAATTCAGCCGCGAACACCTTGTGCGGGAACGGATAAAGCTGCTCCACACGCAGGATGGCGACGTCGTCCGCGCCCTTCTCCTCGCGCTTCTTCGCCAGGTCGTAATAGACCTTACCCGAGCACACGATGACCCGCTTGACCCGGTCGCCCTTGAGCTCCTTGTTCTCCGGGATGACGGTCTGGAAACCGCCCTTGGTGAACTCCGACAGGGGCGAAGTCGCGTCCTTGTTGCGCAGCAGCGACTTGGGCGTCATGATCACGAGCGGCTTGCGCAGCGGTCGCACCATCTGCCGGCGCAGCACGTGGAAGATCTGGCTGGCCGTGGTCGGTTGCACCACCTGCATGTTCAGGTCGGCCGACAGCTGCATGAATCGCTCCAGCCGGGCCGAGCTGTGCTCGGGACCCTGGCCTTCGTAGCCATGCGGCAGCATCAGCGTGATGCCGTTGACGCGGCCCCACTTGACCTCGCCAGAGGCGATGAACTGGTCGATCAGGACCTGGGCGCCGTTGACGAAATCGCCGAACTGGGCTTCCCAGATCACCAGCGTATTGGGATCGTTGGAGGCATAGCCGTACTCGAAACCAAGCACGGCCTCCTCCGACAGGATCGAGTCGATCACCACGAACGGCGCCTGGTTCTCGGCGACGTTCTCCAGCGGAACGTAGATGCCGATGTCCCATTTTTCCCGGCTCTGGTCGTGCAGCACCGCGTGCCGGTGGGTGAAAGTGCCACGGCCGGAATCCTCGCCCGACAGCCGGATCGGGTAGCCGCTGGCCACCAGCGAGGCGAAGGCCATGTGCTCGCCCATGCCCCAGTCGACATTCGCGTCGCCGCGCCCCATTGCGGCGCGGTCGTCGAGCACCTTCTTGACCAGCGGGTGCGGCGTGAAGTCGGCCGGCACGCTGGTGATCCTGTCGGCCAGTCGCTTCCACTCCGCCGTCGGAATCGCGGTGTCGCCGGCGTCGGTCCATTTCTTGCCGAGGTACGGACTCCAGTCGACCGCATATTTGCTTTTGAAATTGGTCAGCACCGGATCGATCGTGTGCTTGCCGGCATCCATCGCGGCGCGGTAAGCCTTCACCATGTCGTCGCCCAGGGTGTCGCCCAGCCCCTGCGCCGCCAGCTTGTCGGCATACAGCTTGCGCGTGCCCGGGTGCGCCGCGATCTTCTTGTACATCAGCGGTTGGGTCAGCGACGGCGTGTCCTGCTCGTTGTGCCCCAACTTGCGAAAGCAGACGATGTCCAGCACCACGTCCTTGGCGAATTCCATCCGGTAATCCAGCGCGATCTGGGTGGCCAGCACCACCGCCTCGGGATCGTCGCCGTTCACGTGCAGCACCGGAGCCTCGATCATCTTGACCACGTCGGTGCAGTACAGCGTCGATCGGCTGTCGCGCGGATCGCTGGTGGTAAAGCCGATCTGGTTGTTGATCACGATGTGCACCGTGCCGCCCGTGAAGTAGCCCCGGGTCTCTGCCAGCGCCAGCGTTTCCATCACGACGCCCTGGCCCGCGAAGGCCGCGTCGCCGTGCACCAGCACCGGCAGCACCTGCTTGCCTTGCAGGTCGGCGCGACGGTCCATGCGCGCGCGCACGGAACCTTCGACCACCGGATTCACGATCTCCAGGTGCGACGGATTGAAGGCCAGGCTCAGGTGCACCGGGCCGCCGCGCGTCGTGACATCGGAGCTGAAGCCCTGGTGGTACTTGACGTCGCCGGCCGGAAGGTCTTCCTTGGCGGTGTGGTCGAACTCGGCGAACAGGTCGCCAGGCATCTTGCCCAGCGAGTTCACCAGCACATTCAAGCGGCCGCGATGCGCCATCCCGATCACGATTTCCTGCACGCCCTTGACGCCGGCTTCCTGGATCAGCTCGTCCATCGAGGCGATGAAGCTTTCACCGCCTTCGAGCGAGAAGCGCTTTTGCCCGACGTACTTGGTGTGCAGGAAGCGCTCCAGGCCCTCGGCCGCGGTGACGCGGTCGAGGATCAGCTTCTTCTTGTCGGCCGTGAAGTTCGGCTTGCTGCGGATGGCTTCGAGCCGCTGCTGCCACCAGCGCTTCTTGGCCTGGTCGCTGATGTACATGTACTCGGCGCCGATGGTGCCGCAGTAGGTCTCGCGCAGGGCGTTGATCAACTCGCGCAAGGTCATCGTCTCCTTGCCGAAGAAGGTGTTGCTGGTGTTGAAGACGGTTTCCTGGTCGGCGTCGGCGAAGCCATAGAACCCAGGATCGAGCTCGGGAATCTTTTCCCGCTCGGTGCGCTTGAGGGGATCGAGGTCGGCCCAGCGGGCGCCGACGTTGCGGTAGGCGGCAATGAGCTGCTGGACGGCCGTGCGCTTTCGCCCCAGTTCGGAATCGGCGCCGCTGGCCTCGACGACCTTGGTGCCGCCCTGCTTGGCGCGCTCGGCGAAGGCATTGATCACCGGCTGGTGCGGCACGTCCTTGGCGTTGCTGCCGTCGGCTGCGGGAACATTCTGGAGCGCGTCGAAATAGTCGCGCCAGTTATCGGGCACGCTGCCGGGATTGGAGAGGTAGTTCTCGTACATCTCCTCGACATAGGGCGCATTGCCGCCGAAGAGATAGGAATTGCCTTGGTAGGCCGTGTAGACGGAGCTGGGCTCGCTCATTGCGCTGAACTTTCCGCCTCCCTGCGGGAGACATTGGCTGGTTCGAGAAACCTTCCGCGACACGGCTGGACCGGTTGGCGGATGCGACTGTGGCTGGAAGGGCCGGACGTTGCAGGGATGGATTGTGCCACCAATGCTGGCGCGGACGCGGACGTCACCGATAATCGCAGCTTTATGTTTCAGCAGTTGCGCTCTCAATGACTTCCACGACTTCACCCGATCCCATCGCCAGACGGCTGCAGACGGTCCAGCACCTCATCACCAGCGGCAAGCTGTCGGAAGCCGCAGAGCGCCTCAACGGCGTTGCCAAGACCGCGCCGAAGGATCCGAGGGTGTACCTGCTCGGCATGCGGCTCGGCGAAGCGGCCGGGAACCCCCAGCGTGCCGAAGAGGCAGCGCGCCGGGCAGTCGAGCTGGAGCCGACCTGGCCGGTTGCGGTGACCGAGTACGCCGCCCTGCTGGCCCGGCAAGGGCGATTCGACGAGGCGCTGCAGCATGGACGACGTGCAGTCGCACTCGACCCGAACAACCCGCAAGTGCTTGCGCGGATGGTCGACGTGGCGCACGACGCCCTGCAAATCGATCTGGCGACACAGTGGCTACAGCAGCTGGTCAATCTGGTGCCGCAGAACTCCGGCATGAAGCTGCTGCTGGCCACGGACCTGCGGCGCACCGGACGCCATGACGAGGCGCTTACGCGCTACGACGAACTGATTGCGGCGGAGCCCGGCAACAATGCCGCGCTGCTCGGCAGGGCCCAGGCATGGCACGCGAAAGGCGACGACAAGGCCGCGCTGGCGGACTGCGCCACGTTATTGGACCGGGAGCCACAGAACGAGGAATATAAATTTCTGCGAGCCCTGGCATCGGGCGAGACTCCGCCGTCGCAACCGGCGGCCGTGGTCAAGCAACTTTTCGATCCCGTGGCTTACTCGTTTGACGATCACATGGTGCGCGGACTTAGATACCGTCTTCCCAAACAGGTGGCCGGGCTGATCCAGGGCAAATATCCCGACCTGAAGCTCAACGTGCTCGACCTTGGCTGCGGAACCGGCCTGCTCGGCGTCTGTCTGGGCCGCATTCAAGGTGCGCTGGTCGGGGTCGACCTGTCGGAAGCGATGACTGCGCAGGCCGCGGGTCACAAGGTGTACGACCGCTTCCACCACGTGAACGTCCTGGACGCACTGGCTGAAACGCCGGCGGCGATTTATGACGTCATTGCCGCGCTGGACGTGTTCATCTACGTCGGCGACCTGACCGCCGCCATTCCGGACGCGCATCGCATCCTGGTCCCGGGCGGACACCTGATTTTTTCCTGCGAAACCGCTGCCGAAGACGGGCCGCAACTCGTGCTGCAACCCACGGGCCGCTATGCCCACAAACGCAGCCACGTCGAGGCGCTCTGCCGTTCTGCCGGATTCGCGGACCTATCGATCGAAGACTGCGACCTGCGCCTGGAGCAGGGACAGCGGCTCCAGGGCTTTCTGGTCGTGGCCCGCAAGGCCAGCTGAAGCGGCTCGGGCCTTTTCATACTATTTCCTGGGGATGCGTTGCTCGTCAAAAAGGTCATGCGCAAGGCGCGACACGCAACCGGAGGCGCCCCCCGCCAAGGCTTCGTTACGCGGCGCATGGCGTTTTTGGCTGCAACCTCAATGGGGAAGGGGTCCTAGACCAGGTCCCGGATCTGCTGCAGCGCAGCCGGGTCCTCGATCGTCGTCAGGTCGCCGGCGTCCCGGCCTTCGCACACCGCCTGGATGGCACGCCGCAAAAGCTTGCCGCTGCGGGTCTTGGGCAACAGCGTGACGAAGCGGACGCGGGCCGGACGCGCGATGGCGCCGAGCTGTTCATCGACGCGCTTCATGATCTCGCCTTCGAGCCGCAGCCGCGCCGGCTCGTCGGTCAGGGCCGAGGTATCGCGGGCAACGACGAAAGCCATCGCGACCTGGCCCTTGAGCGCGTCGGCCACGCCGACCACGGCGACCTCAGCCACGTTGGGATGGCTGGAGATGCTCTCCTCGATTTCGCGGGTGCCCAGTCGATGCCCGGCCACGTTGATCACGTCGTCGGTCCGTCCGAGGATGTAGTAATAGCCATCTTCGTCGCGGATGCCCCAGTCGAACGTACTGTAGACCGATCGCCCCGGAATGCTCCTCCAGTAGGTGTCCACGAAGCGGTCGTCGTCGCGCCACACGGTCTGCATGAAGCCAGGAGGGGTCGGGCCCTCGATCACCAGCACGCCTTTTTCGCCGGGCCGGGTCAGCTCTTCGCCGGTGGCCTCGTGCAGCAACTTGATCCGGTAACCGTACATCGGCAGGCCGGGGCTGCCGATCTTGCCGGGCATCCGCTCCACGCCGTTGGCGATGGTCAGAATCGGCCAGCCGCTCTCGGTCTGCCAGTAATTGTCGATGATGGGAACGCCAAGCCCTTCGCTGATCCAGCGCGCAGTCGGCTCATCCAGTGGCTCGCCGGCGAGGAACAGGGCCTTCAGGCTAGAAAGATCGTAGGCCCTGAGGAAAGCGGGATCGTGCTTCTTGAGCACCCGTACCGCGGTCGGCGCGCTGAACATCGCGCTGACCTTGTACTTTTCGACCAGGCTCCACCAGACGCCGGCATCGGGACGGATCGGCAAGCCCTCGTACAGGATGGTCGCCATGCCGGCCAGCAGCGGTCCATAAACGATATAGCTGTGACCCACCACCCAGCCGATGTCGCTGGTGGAAAAAAAGGTTTCGCCCGGTTGCGCCAGGAAGATGTGCTTCATGCTGGCGGCGAGCGCCACGGCATACCCGCCCACGTCGCGCTGTACTCCCTTGGGACGGCCGGTGGTGCCACTGGTGTAGATCGTGTAGCTGATGTCGGTGGACTGCAGCCACTCGCATGGCACCTGGGTGTCGGCGTGTCCGCGCGACAGCGTAGCCCAGTCGTGATCCCGGCCAGCGAGCATCTCCATGGGCGCCAGCCCGCGGTCGACCAGCAGCACGGCTGCCGGCTTGTGGCTGGACACGCGGATCGCCTCATCCAGCAGAGGCTTGTACGCGACCACCTTGCCGCCACGCGAGCCGGCGTCGGCGCTCACGATCACGGCTGGCATTGCATCCTCGATCCGTGACGCCAGCGAGAGCGAGGCAAAACCGCCGAAGACCACCGAGTGGATCGCGCCGATCCGGGCGCAGGCCAGCATCGCAAACGCGGCCTCGGCCATCATCGGCATATAGATGAGGACCCGATCGCCCTTGTTCACCCCCAGGGAGCGCAGCACCGCCGCGGCGCGCTGGACTTCGGTGTGCAACTCGCGAAAGCTGTAGACACGCTCCGCGCCCGTTTCGCTCGACACGTAAATCAGCGCCGGCTGCTCCGCCCTGTCCTTCAGGTGCCGGTCGACCGCGTTGTGGCAAAGGTTGGTTGCGCCTCCGACAAACCAGCGGGTGAAGGGAGGCTTGCTGTCATCGCAGATCTGCTGCGGCGGTGTCTGCCAGTCGATCAGCGTCGCCTGTTCGGCCCAGAAGCCATCGCGGTCGTCGATGGAGCGTCTGTAGAACTCGGCATAGTTGCCGGGGCGTGCAAGGTCGGACTGGGGCATTTCCGTCTCCTGTGTGTGTCGTCAGCCTATTTTCACCACCAGCCTGCCGCGAACCTGACCAGCCATCAGGTCAGCGGCTCGCGCCGGGGCCTGTTCCAGCGACACTTCTTCGGTGATCGTCTCGAGCTTGGCCGGATCGAGGTCGCGGGCCAATCGATCCCAGGCCTGTTGCCGGCGCGGCAGCGGCGCCATCACGCTGTCGATCCCGGCGAGCGTGATGCCGCGCAGGATGAAAGGCATGACGGTGGACGGGAAGTCCAGGCCCTGCGCCAGTCCGCAAGCGGCGACCACTCCTGCATAGCGCGTTTGCGCGCAGGCATTCGCCAGCGTGTGCGACCCAAGGGCGTCGACCACGGCCGCCCAGCGTTCCTTCTGCAAGGGCTTGCCGGGCGCCGCAAGTTCCGCCCGGTCGATCAGCGCTGCGGCTCCGAGTTCTTTCAGGTAGGCCGCTTGCGAACTTTTTCCGGTTGCAGCCACGACGGTATAACCCAGCTTGCCGAGAAGCGCGATCGCCACGCTGCCCACGCCTCCCGTGGCTCCGGTGACAAGCACCTCCCCGTCGCCGGGCTTGACACCATGCTGTTCCAGGGCCAGCACGCACAGCATGGCGGTATAGCCCGCGGTGCCGATCGCCATGGCCTGCCGGGTGGTGAATGCGGACGGCAATCGCACCAGCAAGTCGCCCTGCAGTCGTGCATGCCCGGACATCAGTCCCCAGCGGGTTTCCCCAAAGCCCCAGCCGTTGTGGACAAAGCGCTCGCCGGGCTTCCAGCCGGGATGGCCGGACTCCAGCACGGTTCCAGCACCATCGATCCCCGCAACCATCGGCCACAGCCGCACGACAGGGCTCTTGTTGGTAATGGCCAGGCCATCCTTGTAATTCAATGTGGAATAGTCCACCTGCGCGAGGATGTCGCCCGGCGGCAGTTGCGAATCGTCGAGCTGGACGACGGCGGCCGAAAAACCCGCGTCCGATTTGTTCAGTTGCAGCGCCTTGAACATGCTTGACTCCTGAGCTATTTGATGAGGGCCAGCGCATCGCGGAAGCCCGGATGGTCGGCCGTGCGCAGCCATTCGAACGCCACCATTTCAGTGGTCACGAGTTCGGCGCCCGATGCGGCGAGTCGGTCGAACGCGGCGTCGCGATTGCGCTCGCTTTGCGAACTGCAGGCGTCAATGACGACCCACACGTCGAACTCCTCGTCCAGCAGATCAAGCGAAGTCTGTAGCAGGCAGACATGGGCTTCGCAACCGGCCATCACGATCGTGTTGCGCCCTTCGCCGGCATCGGGGCTGGGCTTTTGCAAATGTTTTGGCAGGCTGCGCGCGTTGCCTCCCTGTTGCTGGCGCGCCGGCGGACGCAGCAAATCGGTGAGACCGTCCGCCACGGCACTGAAATGCATCTTCGCCAGCGTGCTGCGGCACAGGGCGCGAAGCTGCGGCGGGTTTTCACCCAGCTTGGCAGCGTTCTCCTCGGTGCCCCAGGCGGGAACCTCCAGCAACCGGGCCAGGCGCGCCAGGCGCATCGCGTTGGCCAGCACCAGCGTGCCCTCATGGATCGCGGGCATCAAGCGGGCCTGGTAGTCCACCAGCACCAGCTGGGAATCATCGGCGTCGAGCAGCATGGGTGTTCAATTCCTGGGTTTTGCGCGCAGTGCCGCGCGAGCAGCTATTGTCTGTTCAAATTCGGCTGAGTTCCAGCTTAGGAGACAGGATGAACGCTGCCGCGACCACAGCCCTGATGATGACGGGCAACGACTACCGGGAATCTCTGCGCCGATACCGCCCGACCGTTTTCGTCGACGGCCGGCGGGTCGAGAGCGTCGCCGACGAGCCGGCCTTCCAGCCCGGGCTGAACGCCATCGCCCTCACCTACGACTATGCGCTCAAGGACAAGTACGCACCTGTCATGCGTGCGGTGCAGCACACCAGCGGCAAGACCGTCAACCGGCTGGTCCACATCAACACCAGCTCGGGCGACCTGCTCAACAAGCTGGAGGCGGTGCGCCTGGTCTGCCAGGAAACCGGCTGTGCCCAGCGCTATCTCACCCACGACGCGCTCAATGCAATCGGTCAGGTCAGCGCCCGGATCGACAGCGCGAACGGCACCCGCGAGAACAGCGCCCGTTTCGAGGCGTACCTGCACCGGGTCCAGGACCAGGATCTGACGCTCGGCATCGCAATGACCGACGCCAAGGGCGACCGCAGCCGGCGCCCGCACGAGCAAGCCAATATCGACAGCTATGTCCACGTCGTCGAGCGCAACGCCAAAGGCATTGTGATTTCGGGAACCAAGGCCATCGTGACCGGCGCTCCCTACATGCACGAGTT
Source organism: Ramlibacter sp. (assembly GCA_025351615.1). GTDB lineage: Bacteria > Pseudomonadota > Gammaproteobacteria > Burkholderiales > Burkholderiaceae_C > Ramlibacter. Next base: position 9,269 of record JANXVP010000256.1, read on the forward strand.
GCTGGTCATGCCATGCCGCAACATGGGCCGGGAAGACGCCGATTTCGCAGTCTGCTGCGCCGTGCCGATCGACGCCCCGGGAATGACCATCGTCGCGCGGCCCGCCGGGCGTCCCGGCGAAAAAGTGGAGCACGGTGAACCGCTGTTCAGCCGCAAGTATGGCCAGAGCACGGGCGTGGTGATGTTCGACAAGGTGCTGGTGCCCTGGGACAGCGTGTTCTACGCCGGCGAATGGGAGCATTCCGGTCATCTGACCTATAGCTACGCCACCCACCACCGGCACACCTGCATCGGCGCGCGCGCCGGGTTTGGCGACCTGCTGATCGGCGCCGGCGCGCTGATGTGCGAAGCCAACGGATTCGACCCGGGCCGCGAAAGCCACTTGCGAGAGCAGATGGTGGAGTTGATCAAGATCACCGAAGGCTTTTTCGCCTGCGGAGTCGCCGCCAGCGTGTACGGCAAGCCTGACGAATACAGCAAGACGTTCATGCCCGATCCGGTGTTTTCCAATATCGGCAAGCTGCTGCTAGCCACCCAGATCTACGACATGCATCGGATCGCGCACTACGTCAGCGGCGGCCTGATCGTCACGCTGCCGGGACCCGACGAAGACCACAACCCTGAAACGGCCGCTCGCTTGTCCGATGTACTGCGTGCCAACCCCGCAGTTCCATATGAACAGCGAATCGAAACCGCTCGCTTCATCGAGGACCTGACGGCCGGTTATCAGGGCGGCTGGTACAGCGTGATCAGCCTGCACGGCGGGGGTTCGCCTGCCGCCATGAAGCAGGAGATCTACCGCAACTATCCGATCGGCTCGAAGGTGGAGCTGGTCGAACGCATCCTGGAGCGCGGCGTCGCGGCCGATGGATCGGCCGACAGCGCGCCGCACGACCCTTTACGCGCCATCACCCGGAACCGCCAGCCGGGGAAGTGCTGCGATACCGGCTGCACCGCACCCGGCCAGCCGGTGATGGTGGATCTGCCGGTCCTGCCGTCCCGAAGCTGAGCCTACCGCGTCGGCAAGGGCATCGGGATGGTGGTCGGGATCTGGTGGGAAACCACCGGATCAGGCCCCAGGCGAGGGACGTGTGCGGCTTTGAAGGGCGGCACCTCGAAAGCCGCAGCCTGCACCGGCATCGGGCGCGAATGGCGCTCGCGTTCCCGCTGCAGATAACGGTTGCGCTGCTGCTCATCGTCGCGCACGCGCGCCAGGCCCCGGCACAGCGCGGCGAACAGCCTCTCGAGTGAACCGGTTTGCGAGACCGATTCCGCCATCAGGTTGGGCACCAGCACAATCTCGCTGTTGCCGCCCTCGAGTTCGATCCGCCCCGGGTTGCCGAGCACCCGCTCGATGGCCTGCAGCGCCTTGCCACGGCCCATCGGCAGGGCCACTGCAAACTGGGTCGGGCCGGTGCGGGCCGCCAGACCGCGCTCACCCGCCAGCAAGGTCATCTTCGCGATGATGCAGGCGATCAGCTTGCGACTGGTGCGGTTGCCGTAAATCTGGCGCGCTTCGAGCAGGTCGTTGCAATCGAAAACGGCCAGAGTGAGTTCACGGCCTTCGCCGCGGCAGCTCGCCAGCAGGATCTGTCCGTGCGCCATCAGCCCGCTGCGGTTGTAGAGCAGCGTGCTGCTGTCAGTCCGGGCGGTTTCCAGCTGTTCGGCTGGCCTGCGTGCCAGCGCGCCAAGCTTCATGACCAGCAACAGCGGCAGGATCATCAGGACAGCGCCGCCTGCCGACAGATTCCCCAGCGCGTCCGGGCCGTCCCAGAGCGATGACAGGGTGACCTCGACCACTGCCGCAACCGCGACCACGCTACCGGCCGACGCCTTGAGGATGAAGGCGTAATACAGCGCCGTGATCCCGACCCAGTAGAAAAACACATCGCTACCTGGGGCGCCGGCACTCGTCTGCAGGACGGACGCCGCGGCGAGCAGGATCAGCGCCCGGACGCCAACCTCGATCTGTTGTTGCGCAGCGCGCATCCAGGCCCAGCACCCGACCGCCAGAGCGACGATCGAAAACACCCACAGCACCGGCACATCCGGGGACGAAGTCGCCAGCCAGCCCATCGCGATTCCAATGGAGCCGGCGACCGCGGGTTCCATCTGCCACAGCCAGCGTAAGAGCCGCAGTCGCGGTCCAGACGATGCAGCGCTGCCCACCTCGTGGCCGGAGTGTTGCACGGTCGTTGCTTCGAATTGCGAGTTCACTTTGACGGGCCCCATTGCGCATTTGCCGTGCGCCTGGATGCCATGAAAACACGCTGAAACGTTTTGAAACTAAGCCAAACCCGGCAGCGGGGATAAGAAAAATCCCTAATGCTGCGGACGCACTGGTCGCCCGAGGCGCCTCGGGCCTCAGCAAGTGCGCTGCACGGTAAACTTGCCGGTCGCATCGCACCCGCCACACCCCCCCTCGCGTCCTCCAAGCCTCGTGCCCACTTCCGCAGCAGCGTCCTCAATCATTCGCTTGCTGTGCGTCGAAGACAATCCGGACGACGTTGAGCTGATGGCAATCACACTGGAACGCGCAGATCCGCAGCGCCGGTATGTGCTGCGGCGCATCGACGACGCCAGCGCCTTTCTGGACGCTTTGCAGGAAGATTTCGATGCGATCCTGTGCGACTTCAACCTGCCCCGGTTTTCCCCTTATGCGGCCTTGCAGATCCTGGTCGCCCGGCGTTGCAGCACGCCCCTGATCGTGGTGACCCGCGCGATCGGCGAGGAAGCTGCAGTGCACGTGCTGCGCTGCGGCGCCAAGGATTATTTGACGAAGGACAAGCTCGGCACGCTGCCCCAGATCATCGAAAGAGTGATGACCGAGCGGCAACAGCTGGCCGAGCAGGAGCGCCTGGCCCTCGAACTGGAAGCGGCTTATGGCCGGCTGAAAAAGCTTTCCGCGCGGCTGGTCGTGGCGCAGGAGCGCGAGCGGACCCTGATCTCGCGCGAGCTGCACGACCAGCTGGGACAGACCCTGACGGGCATGGTGCTGCACCTGCACGCCGCCAAGCGAGCGGCCGATCCGGCCGCAGCCCTCAGGCACACGGACACGGCGATGCAGATGGCACAAGGCGCTGTCAGCCAGCTCAAGACCCTGTCCTTTTCGCTGCGCCCGGCACAGCTCGACCTGCTCGGGCTGGTGGCCGCGGTGCAAGGCGCCGTGCAGCGGATTGCCGAGCCGGCGGCGCTGCGGTTCACGGTGAGTTCACGCGGTGCCGAGCCGGCGACACTCGGGGAAACCGCGTCGGTCGCTGTGCGGCTGGTGCAGGAAGCGATGAACAACGTCGCGCGCCACGCCCAGGCATCGCATGTCTGGGTGCGGCTTCGCTTTCTGTCGCAGGCGCGGATCGGCGTGCTGGTCATCGACAACGGCGTCGGTTTCAACAAGCAGGACCTTCTTTCCGGCCAGACCAGCGAGCGCAACGTCGGGCTGTACGGAATGATCGAACGCACCGAACTGGCGGGCGGTCGCCTGCAGATCCGCACCCGGGCGGGCCGCGGCGTGGTTTTGCGGGCCGTGCTCTGAAAGAGCTGCGGTATAAAGTTGCCAATGACACCTGACTCGACCCAGCAGCCCATCCGGGTCGTCCTCGCCGATGACCATGACCTCGTGCGTTCCGGAATCAAGGCGCTGCTCTCGATGATCGACGGCGTTCAGGTGGTCGCCGAAGCGCGCGATGGCCTGGAGTTGATCCGGCTGGTCGAGAGCCTGAAACCCGACATCGTCATGACCGACATCTCCATGCCGCGGATGGACGGCATCACGGCGATCTCGCAGATCCACGCCCTGTATCCACAGGTTCGCCTGCTGGTGCTGTCGATGTACGACACGGTCGATTTCGTCAAGCGCGCCGTGGCCAGTGGCGCCTGCGGCTACCTGATGAAAGACGCACCGCCGTTCGAGCTGGAACAGGCGGTGCGAAGCGTCATGGCGACCGGCAGCTACTTCAGCCCCGCCATCGCACAGCGGCTGCTGCAGCCCTCCGAACCGACCATCAACGATGAGCTCACCCAGCGCCAGATCGAGATCCTCAAGCTGATCGCACAGGGCCGCGCGTCCAAGGAGATTGCCTTTCAGCTCGGCCTGTCGCCCAAGACCGTCGACGTGCACCGGGCGCGCATCATGGAAAGGCTGCGCTTGAACGACATTGCCAGCCTGACGCTCTACGCCGTCCGCAAGGGGCTGGTCAAGCCCTAGGGCCACAGCCCGGGGCACGCGCCAAGGCCCCTGCCGCAACTGGCTAGGCTGTTACAAAATGGCCATGAAAGCCCATCAGAATCAATCACTTACGGGCGACACCTACCTTGACATCTCATGATTCGCCCGGTAACCTCTCGCCGCATGTCCCGCTGGCTCTGCATTGTCGCCCTGTCCTGGTCCTTCTGCCTCCGTGCGATTGCCGCACCGGGCAACGACGACATCGGCCGCTTCATGGCGGACCAGGGCTTGCTGGAGCGACTGGAGCAGGTGCGCACCCGCGTGGCCGACAAGGCGTCCGACCTGGTGATCACCGCGATGGGGTTCCTGGGCGTTCCCTACCGCCGTGGTGGCAATACGGCAGAAACCGGCTTCGACTGCAGCGGGTTCGTGCGCGCGATGTATGGCCAGGCGATCGGCCTGATCCTTCCGCGCCGGGCCAACGAACAGGCAGCAGCGACCCAGACCATCGACCGGGAAGATCTGCAACCCGGCGATCTGGTGTTCTTCAACACCATGCGCCAGGCCTTCAGCCATGTCGGCATCTATGTCGGCCAAGGCAAGTTCATCCATTCACCCCGGCCCGGCGCGCAGGTTCGGGTTGAAGACATGGGCGTAGCGTACTGGGCCCGCCGCTTCGACGGTGCGCGCCGTGTGCTGTCGGCTGCGGCGCCGGCACCGGACGTCCTCGCGATTCAGCCCTGATCCACGGCTCCCGCAGACAGCATCCCGGTTCCCGTGCGGCAGCCCGGACCCCGACCGTGCATCCCTGAGCCGCGACCCCCAGCCTAATTGCGCGCCGGCGGAACGTCGGTGCAGGTGCCGTGGGCGATCTCGGCTGCCATGCCGATGCTTTCGCCGAGCGTCGGGTGCGGATGGATGGTCTTGCCGATGTCGATCTCGTCGGCGCCCATCTCGATCGCCAGTGCGACTTCACCGATCATGTCGCCCGCATGGGTGCCGACGATGCCGCCACCCAGGATGCGGTGCGTCTGGGCATCGAACAACAGCTTGGTGAAGCCTTCGTCGCGGTTGTTGGCGATCGCGCGGCCGGACGCGTTCCAGGGGAAGTGGCCCTTCGTGATCGCGATCCCCTCGGCCCTGGCCTGATCTTCCGTGAGACCGACCCACGCGACTTCGGGGTCCGTGTAGGCGACGCTCGGGATGACGCGCGCATTGAACGCGGCGCGTTTCAGCGCTTCGTCGCCGTTCATTTCGCCGGCGGCGACTTCGGCCGCCACGTGGCCTTCGTGAACCGCCTTGTGGGCCAGCATCGGCTGGCCGATGATGTCGCCGATCGCGAAGATGTGCGGAACATTCGTGCGCATCTGGATGTCGACCGGAATGAAGCCGCGGTCGCTCACCGTGAGGCCGGCTTTGTCGGCGCCGATCTTCTTGCCGTTCGGCGTGCGGCCAACCGCCTGCAGCACCAGGTCGTAGACCTGCGGTTCCTTCGGCGCCTGCTCGCCCTCGAAGCTGACGCGAATGCCGTCCTTGGTCGCCTCGGCGCCCACGGTCTTTGTCTTCAGCATGATGTTGTCGAAGCGCGGTGTGTTCATCTTCTGCCAGACCTTGACCAGGTCACGGTCCGCGCCCTGCATCAGCCCGTCCAGCATTTCCACCACGTCCAGGCGCGCGCCAAGCGTCGAATACACCGTTCCCATTTCCAGCCCGATGATGCCGCCGCCCAAGATCAGCATCCGCTTGGGCACACCCCCCAGTTCCAGCGCGCCGGTGGAGTCGACGACCCGCGGATCCTTGGGCATGAATGGCAGACGCACCGCCTGCGATCCCGCCGCGATGATGCAGTTGCGGAACCTGATGGTCTGCTTCTTGCCGGTCTGCTGCTGTCCGGCGCCGGTCGTTTCCTGCACCTGAACGTGGTGCGGGTCCATGAATTCGCCGTAGCCGCGCACGACCGCGACCTTGCGCATCCTGGCCATCGCAGCCAGCCCGCCCGTGAGCTTGCCGACCACCTTGCCCTTGTGGGCCTTCAGCTTGGGCAGGTCCAGCACCGGCTTGCCATAACTGATGCCCAGCGCTTCGAAATGGCTCACTTCGTCCATCACTGCGGCAACATGCAACAGCGCCTTGGACGGGATGCAGCCCACGTTCAGGCAGACCCCTCCCAACGTGGCATAGCGTTCAACCAGAACGACCTTCATGCCCAGATCGGCCGCGCGGAAAGCAGCGGAGTAACCGCCGGGGCCGGCGCCGAGCACCAGCAGGTCGCACTCGAGATCCGCGCCGCCGGAATAGGAATTCGCTGGGCCAGCAGCAGAAGCCGCTGCCACGGGTTTTGCCCCCTCCCCCGAGCCGGTGGAGGGTTGAGGTGGGGGCGAGCCCGTTTGCCCCAAAGGGGAACTCTGAGTCGTGCTTTCAAGCACGACGAGGAGGGACCCCTGCTTGACCTTGTCGCCGAGCTTGACCATCACTTCCTTCACGACGCCAGCGTGCGACGACGGAATCTCCATCGATGCCTTGTCACTCTCGACTGTCACGAGTGACTGCTCGGCCTTGACGGTATCCCCCGGCTTCACCAGCAGCTCGATCACCGCAACTTCATCCAAGTCGCCGATGTCCGGTACCTTGACTTCGACGAAGGTCATTTGCTTTCTTTCATTTTGACTGTGAACAGGTCGGCCGGGCCCGCCGAGTTGCGGTCGAACTCGCAACCGGCGGCGATTCCGGCTTCGGCGACCTCCTTCGCGCTTCTGGCTTTGGCGTACACCGCGTGCATGGCGCCCAGCGCGAAACTGCGGCCGGATCCGATGCCCCAGAATTCCTTGAACTCGAATACTTCGCGGTAGCTGTAAAGGCCGTAGATGCCGGTGGCGTTGGCAATGACCACGCTGAACTGGCTGGATTCGTAGGGGTCGCTGTCTTCTTCCTTGGTCTGCAGGAAGAAGTTGTCCTTCAGGTAAGGATGCAGCTTGGTGAAGGTGTCGAACACCTCGTCCTTGCTT
>JANXVP010000570.1 GCA_025351615.1 Ramlibacter sp.
ACGTCGAGTTTCAGACCCGCGATTTGTAGTGTCATCTTCGCCGGCAAGGTTTCGGTGCCGGCGATCGCGGCAGCTGCGACAGCCTTCGCCACCGCCTGCTCGATCTCCCTCTGCGAACTGACACCGACCATCTTGAGGAACTTGCGGATGCTGATGTTGAATGCGTCTTCGTCCATGGGGTCTCCAGAGCAGGGAATGGTGGGAGAACCATTGTGCGCCGCCGACCTCGCCTCGTGGTCAGCTGTCCCAGCTGCCGCCGTCGTCGCCGCCACCCACATCGGACGCTCCTGCATCGTCCCAGGACGTGCTGTCGTTGATGCCGAAGTTTTCGGGCAGCGCTGATCGGTCGCCGGCGCCCCCGATCGAGCCGAGGCCGGCATCGTTGGCAAGCTGCGAACTGCCCGTCGTATTGCCCGGACGGGGGTCACCGGTGGATCCGAGGCCCTGTTGCTGATGGTCGCCGAGCATGCGCCGGCCGATTTCCTGCGCTGCGACAGCGCCAGCACCCAGGGCCAATCCGGTTGCCAGGCCGCCCATGATCCGTCCGCCCATGCCCGACTGCGCCGGCTGCGGACCACCGTAGCCGGCCTGTGGTCCATAACCCGGTTGCTGCGCGCCCCAGGCGGCGTCCGGCGCAGCGGGGGCATAACCAGTGGGCGGATGGGCGGGCGCTGCAACTGGAAGGGGCGCCGGGCGGGAGCGAATACGCCAAACCACGAAGGCAAGGACTGCGCCGGCCAGCAAGACCATGCCCCAGGGGAAGGAGGGCGCTGGCGCAGGATCACGCGCGACTTGAACGGCCGGCGCGCCAGCATCGCGCGGTGCACGCGGCGTGGACGTCACGCTCAGTCGGCCGCGCAATGCCTGCACGGCGTCGGGCTTGGCAAAAGGCAAGCCCGGCGCCAGCGACTCGGCCGCAGCCAGTTCGTCGCGAGCCTCCGCCGCATGGCCCTGGCTCGCTTCGAGCTCGGCCATCACGAAGTGCGCCTTCGCGCTTTTCGGATGGGTGCGCAGGACTTCCTGCGTCATCTGGCGCGCCTTGTCGAGCTGCCCGGACTGCGCAGCGGCATAAATCTGCTGGATGGTGGGCTCGCCCTGCGCAGCTGCCAGCCTGGCCAGACCAAGGGCCGCGAGGGCCAGCAAGACGATTCGGAGACTTCGCATCAAAATCAACATGGACACTCCTAAGTGGCTTGCGCCATGGCCCGAAGATGCGTACGTTCCCGCCCATTGCAAGGGACAACGGTTTTCGCAAGCAGGCCTAACCCGGCTCGGCCTCGCCCTCCAGCTGCTGTAGCAGGTAAAGGCGCTGGTACAAGCCGTTGTCGATCGCCATCAGCTCGCCGTGCGTCCCAGACTCCGCGATGCGGCCGTGATTCAACACGACGATGCGGTCTGCGGCGCGGACGGTGGACAGGCGGTGCGCGATGGCGACGATGGTGACGCGGCCGCGCAGGGCCGTCAGCGCGCGCTGCACCACTTGCTCGGTTTCCGAATCGATGTGCGATGTGGCCTCGTCCAGGAACAGGATGCGCGGTTCGCCAGCCAGCGCGCGGGCGATGGCGAGCAGCTGCTTCTGGCCGACCGACAGGCGGGCGCCGCCTTCGCCCAGCGGGGTTTCGTAGCCTGCCTCCAGCGCCATGATGAAATCGTGCGCATGCGCCGCGCGTGCCGCTGCCTCGACTTGCGCGTCGGTCAGGCTTCGGCCCATGGCAATGTTTTCGCGCGCGCTCTCTGCGAGCAGGAACGGCTCTTGCGGCACCAGGCCGATGCGGGCGCGGAAGTGGTCTTCGCCGATGGCGCCCACCGGCGTCCCGTCGATCCGGATGCTGCCCGGCCGGGCGGGGTAAAAGCGCAGCAGCAGCGACAGCAACGTGCTCTTGCCGCTGCCGGTATGGCCGACGATGCCGTAGAAGCTGCCTGGTGCGATTTCCAGGTTGATGTCATGCAGCACCGGACGGCCCGGCAGGTACGCGAAGTCGAGCCGCTCGATGCTGATGCCGCCGGCCGTCACCTGGCCCTGGTCCGCCGCGACTGGCGCCTCGGCCTCTTTCAGCAGCGTGTTGACCCGCGCGGCGCTGACCATCGCCTGTTGCAACTGCGAGAACTGCATGGTGATCTGCGTCAACGGCTCCACCACCCGGCCGATATAGTTGATGAAGGCATAAAGCACGCCCACTTGCAGGGCAGTCAGTGCCACGCTCTCGCCGCGCCGGCCGAATACCCACATCACCAAGGCCACCAACAGCACGTTCATGAAGTCCAGCACCGGGCGCAGCAGCCAGGCGTTGGCCCGCAATGCGCTCTGGCGCGACTGGTAATGCGCTTCGTTCAGGTCGGCAAAGCGCTGGTTGAAGCGCGGCGTCGCATTGCTCGCCTGCAGCACGGGCATGCCGGAAATCGATTCCGCCATCTGCGCGTTCAGCTCTGCGCGCAGCTCGCGCGCGCGCGTCACAGCGGGCGCCGACAGCGCCTGGTAGGCGACGATCACCAGCACCACCACCGGCACCAGCGTGGCCACGATCAGCATCAGGCGCCAGTCCAGCCACAGCATCGCGGCCAGCGCACCGCATAGCACGATGACGCTGTCGAGCATCACGAACAAGACCTGAACGTACAGTGTCTTCACGGCCTCGGTGTCATTGGTGACCCGGCTCACCAGCTGGCCGATGATCGCTTGGTCGAAGAAGCTCATGGGCAAGCGCAGCACGTGGCCGTAGACGGTTTCGCGAATGCGCCGTACCGAACGCATCGCCAGTCCGGCCAGCCGCGACAGCTGCAGGTAACGCAGCCAGCTGGCCGCCATGCCCGCCACCAGCGCCCCGATCAGCAAGGCTGCGATCGCCGGAATCTGCGCGTTGCGCGGCAGCAGGTAGTTGTCGATGAGGTACTTGCCGGCAAGGGGCCCGCACGCCTCCAGCAGCGCGGCCACCACCAGCCATGCGACACCGACCAGCACCTCGCGCCGCTCCGGCGCCGCCGCGCGCAGCAGCAGGCTGGCCGCGTCACTGAAGAGCGCGTGCCGTGGCGCCCGTTCAGTGGCGGCTGCATTCAGGTCCAGCGCCTCACTCGGCATCGAGGCTGGCCTCCAGTTGCTGGTAGCGCCACTGCCGCGCATACCAGCCGGTGCCGGTCAACAGCGCCGTATGGTTGCCACGTTCGGTCACATGGCCGTCGCGCAGCACGATCGTTTCGTCCGCGTCGGCCACCGTGCTGAGCCGGTGGGTAACGATGATCACCGTCCGGCCGACGCGCGCATTGCGCAGGTGCGACAGGATCCGCGCCTCGGTTTCGGTGTCGACGGCCGACAGCGAATCGTCGAGCAGCAGCAGCGGCGCATCGGTGAGCAGGGCGCGGGCGATGGCGACGCGCTGGCGCTGTCCGCCCGATAGCGTCACGCCGCGCTCGCCGACCGGCGTCTCGTAGCCGCGCGGCAGGCGCAGGATGTCGTCGTGCACGGCGGCCAGTTTCGCCGCCTGCTCGATCTCGCCGCGCGTCGCCCCGGGCCGCGCGAGAGCGATGTTCTCCGCCACCGAAGCTGAAAAGAGGAAGGCCTCCTGCGGCACCCAGGCGATCGCGGCGCGCAAGGCATCCAGGGTGTAGTCGTGCAGGTCGACGCCGTTCCATCGCAGGCTGCCGCTGGCCGGAGCATCGTGGCGCAACAGCAGACGCAGCAATGTGGACTTGCCGGCGCCCGTCGGGCCGACCAGGCCCAATGTGCGGCCCGGTTGCAGGTCCATCGACACGCCATCCAATGCCGGACGCGGCTGGCCGGGGTAGCTGAAGTGAACGTCGTCGGCGCTGAGTTGGCCCGGCTTCACCGCCGTGACCGTGCCGTGATCGGCCACCGTCAACGGCGTGTCGAGCACGGGTTGCAGCCGGTCCCAGGCCGCCTTGCCGCGCTCGACCAGCGACAGCACCCAGCCGGCCGCGAACATTGGCCAGATCAACTGGCCCAGGTACAGGCTGAACGCGGTGAGCTGGCCCACCGTCAGCTGCTGGTGCCACACCAGCCAGCCGCCCACGCCAAGCGTCAATGCGGTCGCGGTGGCGAGCGTGAAGCCGACGGCCGGCTCATACGCCGCTTCCCAGCGCTGCGCCTCGAAGCTCGCATCCGCGGCAGCGCCGGCCAGCGTGGAAAACTGCGCCTCGCTGCGTGCCAGTAAGCCGAGTGCGCGGACGGTCCGCACACCGGAGAGCGTCTCCTGCACGTGGTCGTTGAGCGCGCCGAAGCGTTCCAGCGACAGCCGTGAAGCGTCGTGCACATGGCGCGAAATGCGCCAGAAGCTGAAAGCCATCAGCGGGAACGGCAGCAGTGCGAAAGCCGCCAGCCGCGCATCGACACCGAGCGACATCATGGCGACGACCAGCACCAGCGTCAGGCTGCCGTCGAAGCCCGCCAGCATCGCTTCACCGGCTGCCATCTCCACCGCGTCGATGTCGTTGGTGGCCAGCGCCATCAGGTCGCCCGTGCGCTGCTGCTGATAAAAGGCCGGCCCCTGCTGCGCCAGGCGTCCATAAAACCGGGTGCGCAGCTCCACGCCGAGCTGGTAGGCGGCCGCGAACAGGCGCAGGCGCCAGCCCACCCGCAACGCATAGATGACGAGGCCGAGCGCGATCAGCTGCGCGAGGCCGATCAGCAGTTCGTGCTGGCCGAGGCGGTGTGCGGCAAGGCCGTCGATCATCACGCCGATCTGGCGCGGCACCCACACCGTGCA
>JANXVP010000360.1 GCA_025351615.1 Ramlibacter sp.
TGTAGCCGCGCTCGAAATCGGTATGGATGACGCCAGCCGCCTGCGGACCGGTGGCGCCGACAGCGACGGTCCAGGCGCGCACTTCCTTGACGCCGGCCGTGAAGTAGGTCTGCAGTCCGAGCAGCTTGAACGCGGCGCGGATCAGCCGGTTCAGGCCGGGCTCCTGCTGGCCGATCTCGGACAGGAACATCAGCTTGTCCTCGTCGCTCATGTCGGCCATCTCGGCTTCCATCTTGGCGCAGATCGCCACCACCGGCGCGTTCTGCTTCGCCGCGTAGTCGCACAGGCGGTCGAGGTAGGGGTTGTTGTCGAACCCGTCTTCCGCCACATTGGCGACGAACATCGCAGGCTTGGCGGTAATCAGGCACAACGGCTTCACCAGCGGCTGGTCTTCCTTGCTGAACGCCAGCGCCCGCACCGGCGTCCCCTGGTTCAGCGCGGCCTGGCAGCGCTCGAGGATGGCGACGATCTTGGCCGCCTCCTTGTCGCCCGAGCGAGCGGTCTTGTGATGGCGATGCAGCGCCTTGTCGACCGTGCCCAGATCGGCCAGGCAGAGCTCGGTCTGGATCACCTCGATGTCATTGACCGGATCGACCTTGCCGGCCACATGGATCACGTTCTCGTCGTCGAAGCAGCGCACCACGTTCACTGTCGCGTCGGTTTCCCGGATATGCGCCAGGAACTGGTTGCCCAGGCCCTCGCCCTTGCTGGCGCCGGCGACCAGGCCGGCGATGTCGACAAATTCGACGATCGCGGGAACAACCCGCTCAGGCTTCACAATCGCAGCGAGTTGCGCCAGCCTGGGGTCTGGAAGTTCCACCACGCCGACGTTCGGCTCGATGGTGCAGAAAGGGTAGTTTTCCGCGGCGATCCCGGCCTTGGTCAATGCATTGAACAAGGTGGACTTTCCGACGTTGGGCAGTCCTACAATGCCGCACTTCAAGCTCATGTCAGTTCCAGAAAATCAAGGCGCAAAGTGTATGCGATGGGTTCCTTGGGTGCGGTTGCCGCACCGCAAAGCCGCCTTTGCGCCGTGGGCCGCGTTGTGGTTGATCCTGCAGTGCGCCAATCTCGCCGCCGCGCCGGCGCCGCCGTTGGCGGAGCAGCGCTATCTTGCGCCGATCGTGCTGGAGGATGGGAGCAGCCCGCTGCGCGACCTGCCGCCCGCCGGCGAGTGGACTGACCAAGGCGGCAGGGCCACTCTGGCCCAGGTGCTCGACGGCCAGGCCCGGTTCGGCCCTTTTCAGCCTGCCCGCATCCATGCCCTGGGCGCCGGCGCGCTCTGGATCCAGTTGCGGCTGGTGCGGCCTGCCGGTTCGCAAATGGAATGGGTGGCCGAAATTCCGCTGCCGCCGGTCGATTCCGTCACGCTGTACCAACAGGACGCGCGCGGTGCCTGGCGCGCCCAGGCCGCCGGAGACAAGCTGGCCGTCGCCTCATGGCCGGAGCCTGGCCGCTTTCCGGTGTTCAGGCTCGATGTACCACCCGGCGAAACGCGCGACGTCTATTTCAGGGTCCAGCACGACGCCCGCTCGAGCATTCCGCTGCGGATCGCCTCGGCGGCCAACCACGGGCAGCGGATGCAACTCGCCTATCTGGCCCTGGGCCTGGTGTTTGGTGGCCTGTCGCTGCTGATCGCCGCGTGCCTGGCGCAAAGCCTGGTGTACCGTGACCGCACGTTTTTCGGCTATGCGGCTTACGCCACCATCATCGCGCTCGCCGTGGCCGCCTACACCGGGGCCGCTGGCCACCTGTTGTGGCCTCGGTCCGGCTTCATCGCCGATGCCGCGCAAGGCGGCCTGGCACTGCTTTCCGCAGCGGCAGCGATTCTGTTCGTGCGCGACCTGAGCGGCATCGCGACGAGGGCCCCGCGTCTGGCCGCGATCTCGCGCTGGACGGCTCTCGGCGTTCCCCTGCTATTGGTGACCTACCTGCTATTGGATCGGCCGACGGGAACCCTGCTGCTTGGCGCGTACCTGGCATTCGCGTGCAGCCTCAACCTGGTGGTCGCCTGGCGGTCCTGGCGCGGCGGCGACAAGGTCAGCGCCTGGATCCTGGCGGCCTACGTGCCCCTGGCTGCCGCCGTGGTGCTGACGCTGATGCGCATTCTCGGCATGGCGCCCGCCTCCTGGGCCAACCAGTACAGCCTGGTGGCCGCGATGGCGATCCAGGTGCCGCTGCTCCTGGTGGCCCTGAGCCTGCATTCGCGAGAGCGCCACGGCGCAACCATCCGCGAGCTTGCGCTGTCCAGCCAGGACGCGCTCACCGGGGTGCTGGCTGCGCACCTGTTCCACGACCGCCTGCGGCAACTGATGGCGCGACACCGCCGGGATGGCGAGAGTGCGGCGGTGCTGTTCATCGACGTCGCCAACTACAGCCGCATCAAGGGGGAGCATGGGTCGGCGCTGGCGGAACAAAGTCTGGTGCGCAGCGTGATCAAGTTGCGCCGTCCGCTGCGCGAGATCGACTCGCTCAGCCGCATCGGCGAAGCGCGCTTCGGCCTGATCCTGGAGGGGATGGGGTCCAGGGTGACGGTCACCGACCGCGCGGCGCGCGTTGTCGCTGCCGGAATGATGCCGATCAAGGGGCAGAAACCGGAGATCCACCTGGAATTCCACGTCGCCGCGGCGCTGCTCGGCGAATTGAGCCTGGATGCGCCCGCGCTCACGGTCGCATTGGCGGCGCTGCTGGATTCGATGTCGCAGCACACCCGCAGGCCGATCCGCTTTATCGGCTCCCCAAGGCAGGAAACTGCGGTCGATGGCGATTCGGCCCAGTTCGGCCAGGACAGCGGACTGCCCTTGGCCGATGGACCCGCGCCGGCCTAGAACTGGAAGTCGGCAGTCACGGTCTGGCCCACCTTCAAGGTCTGGTCGATGCCCTGCACAATGATCAGGTTCATGCCGAAGCTCACCGCTCCGTTGAGGCGTTCGTTGCTGCGGTAGCTGCGCAAGGTGCCGCCCACTGCCGGGTCGATTTCCGCCGTCCCGGGATCGATGTCGGGGATCGGACACCGCGAACACGGCTTGACAGGCTTGAGCAGCACCGGCACGGCGGCGGAGATTTCCAGCAGCGCGACCCGGTCTTCGTCATGCGCGTGCAGGCCTGAAAGGACCAGGTTCGGGCGGAACCGCTCCATGCCGACCGGCGCGTGACCGCTCGAGGAGAGCTTTTCATTGAAGAGGTCGAGCGATGCCTGGCTCAGCACCAGCAGCGGAAAACCATCGCTGAACTGATTCAGCGCATCGACGCCATCGGTCCATTGCCGGCTCGACAGCCGCCGGTGCTCGGGATCGAAACGCACCAGCCGCAGCGGGCGGCCGAGGAAGTCGCTGAACCACTGGGCCGCGATCGGGCCCATGTCGTAGGCGCTGATCAGGTCGCTCCAGATGCGGACCTGGGCCGGCTCCTCGACGGCATCGATCTGCAGATGCAGCGCCAGCATGCCGGGCGCGCGAAGCACCACCTCATGCACCTTCAGCTGCGGCCGGATGAGCGCCATGCGTGGCAATTCGCGTTGCGTCACGAACTCGCCCTGAGCATCCACGACCATCCAGGCCCGGTCCAGGTCGAGCCCGGTCTCGGTCAGGACGGCCTCGCCAAGCTCGACCCCAGCGCAGGATTTGATTGGGTAGACAAACAGGCGCTGGATGCGGGCGGTGATTTCGGGAGAACTCAAGATTTTCCTGGGGGCGCGTCTGGTGCAGGGCAGCGGGCATTGTGCCCCGCTTCTACAATGGACCGATGGCGCCCGCACTCGATGTCTGCATCCGCGGCGCCGGCATCGTGGGCCGCACTTTGGCCTTGCTGCTGGCGCGGGAACGGCTGCGCGTGGGCCTGGTCGATTATTCCGCGCCTGCCGCCGGCGACCTGAGCGACATCCGTGCCTACGCGCTGAACCCGGCGTCGCGCGAGTTGCTGGAGATGCTGCGTGCCTGGCCCGACGAGGCCCATGCCACGCCGGTGGTGGCGATGCAGGTGCATGGCGACGAAGGCGGCGAAGTCAGCTTCGATGCCGCGGACCAGGGCGCGGCGGCGCTGGCCTGGATCGTCGACGTGGCGGCGCTGCTGGACCGGCTCGGCGAGGCATTGCGCTACCAGCCGCTGGTTGAGCGGCTGCAAGCACCGCAGCCGGCCGCACTCACCGTCGTCTGCGAAGGCCGTGCCAGCGCGACCCGGGCCGAATTCGGTGTGCAATTCGAGGTCACGTCGTATCCCCAGCGCGCCATCGCCGCCCGCCTCAGCTGCGAAAAGCCGCACGGGCTGGTCGCCCGCCAATGGTTCGCCGATGGCGAAATCGTGGCATTGTTGCCGATGGGCGGCTCCCTGACCGGGGCGCAGGGGAACTCGGTGGCGCTGGTGTGGTCAGTCCGTGAGGAACGCGCCGGCGCCCTGTTGGCCATGGACCCGGCGGCATTCGCACTTGAAGTCGAACAAGCGACCGGGCGCGAAGCCGGCGCGATGGTAGTGACGGGCGAGCGGGCCTCCTGGGCGCTGCAGCTGGCGCGGGCCGACCGCTGGTGCGGGCCGCCGGGTTGGGTGCTGGCCGGCGACGCTGCCCACACGGTGCATCCACTGGCCGGCCAGGGCTTGAACCTGGGGCTGGCCGACGCCAGGGCCCTGGCCGGGGTGCTGCGGGACCGGGAGTACTGGCGCAAGGTGGACGACCTGAAGCTGCTTCGGCGCTACGAACGGTCGCGCAAGGCCGACGTGCTGGCGATGAGCGCCACCACCGACGGACTGCAGCAGTTATTCGCGCAGCCGGCCGGCCCCTGGACGCTGCTGCGCAACTGGGGCATGACGGGATTCGAGCACAGCGGGCCGCTCAAGCATTGGGTGGCGCGGCAGGCGATGGGCCGGCTCTAACGATTGATTTTTGACGATTGGACGACGATGAACCTGACCAAGACCCGCCTGCCGGCAATGCTCATTGCGGCCGCATGCGCCGTGCCGCAGGCGCAAGCTGAAGAAGCCACGATCCGCAAGAACCTGGGCGAACGCATCCCGCAGCTGCACAAGATCGACGAGGTCAGCCGCACGCCGATGAACGGCCTGTGGGAAGTGCGGGTCGGTTCCGAGATTCTCTATACCGACCCGGAAGGCAACTTCCTGATCCAGGGGAGCCTGATCGATTCGCGGCTCAAGCGCAACCTGACCGAGGAACGGGTGGACAAACTCACGGCGGTCGATTTCGATGCGCTGCCGGTGAAAGACGCTTTCACCATCGTGCGCGGCAACGGCAAGCGCAAGCTCGCGGTTTTCGAAGACCCCAATTGCAGCTACTGCAAGCGCTTCGAACGCGACCTGCAGAAGGTCGACAACGTCACCATCCACACGTTCCTGTATCCGATCCTGGGCGGCGACTCGCCCGAAAAGTCGCGCAACATCTGGTGCAGCAAGGACAAGGGCAAGGCCTGGCAGGACCAGATGGTGCGCGACCAGTCGGCTCCGGCTTCCACCTGCGATTCGACCGCGATCGCCCGCAACCTGGAGTTCGGCCGGAAATACAAGATCAGCGGGACGCCGACGCTGATTTTCTCGGACGGATCGCGCGTGCCGGGGGCGATCAGCGCGCCGCAGGTCGAGAAGTACCTGGCTGACGCCAAGTAGCCGTCCAGGCAGGCAAGGCCGCCGAAGTCGACGGCATGCCGCTGCCCTTGCGTATCATCGAACCGATGCCCACTTCGCTTCCGCGCAGCGCCAGCCTCCACTACCGTGTCGAAGCCGCTGACCTGCATGGCCACCTGTTTCGCGTCACGCTCACGATCGCCCAGCCGGAGATGCAGCAACACGTCTCGCTACCGGTATGGATTCCAGGCAGCTACCTGATCCGCGAATTTTCAAAGAACCTGCAGAAGCTCTCTGCGCGCCAGCAGGGCCGTGTCGTGGCGGTTCGCCAGCTGGACAAGTCGAACTGGCGGATCGCCTGCGTTCCCAGCAGCCCGCTGGTGCTCAGCTACGAGGTGTACGCCTTCGACAGCTCGGTGCGCACTGCCTGGCTCGACGCCCGCCGCGGCTTTTTCAATGGCACCAGCCTGTGCCTGAAAGTGCACGGCCAGGAAAGCCGCGTCCACGCGCTGGAGATTCTCGGCGCACGCGCGATCGGGCAATGGCAGGTCGCCACCGGGCTTGCGCCGTACAAGGTGAACAAGCGCGGTTTCGGCATCTACCTGGCGGCCGACTACGACGAACTGGTCGACTGCCCGGTCGAACTCGGCAGTTTCTGGAGCACGGACTTCAAGGCGGCCGGGGTGCCGCACCGTCTCGTGGTGGCGGGGGCCGCCGAGTCCTTCGACGGCGCACGCCTGCTGGCGGACATGCAGAAGATCTGCGAAACCGAGATCCGTTTCTGGCACGACCGCAAACGGCCGCCTTTCAAGAACTACCTGTTCTTGCTCAATGTGGTGGACGACGGCTACGGCGGACTGGAGCACCGGAACTCGACCGCGCTGATCGCCTCCCGGCGGGACCTGCCTCGCGCCGGCGACAGCCGCAACGGCGATGGCTACACGACACTGCTGGGCCTCATCAGCCACGAGTACTTCCACACCTGGAACGTCAAGCGCCTGCGCCCTGCGGAATTCACCCACTACAACTATGGCGCCGAAAACTACACCCAGTTGCTGTGGTTCTTCGAGGGCTTCACCAGCTATTACGACGACCTGTTGCTGCGGCGCGCGGGTCTGATCGACGACGCCGGCTACCTCAAACTGCTGAACAAGACGATCAACCAGGTGTTGCAGACGCCGGGGCGTGAAGTGCAGGCGGCGGCGCAGGCCAGCTTCGACGCCTGGGTCAAGTACTACCGGCAGGACGAGAACACCGCCAACGCCACGGTGAGCTACTACACCAAGGGCTCGTTGGTCGCGCTGTGTTTCGACCTGCTGCTGCGCGCCGAAGGCCACACCACGCTGGATGAAGTGATGCGTTCGCTCTGGGTGCGCTGCAAGGCGGGGCCGATGACCGAAGGCGACTTCGCAGCGGTGCTGCGCGAACTCGGTGGCCGGACTTTCACGCGCGAGCTGACGGCATGGGTTCACAGCACGCGCGAGTTGCCGCTGCAGGAGCTGCTGCAAAAGCATGGTGTCGTGGTGCTGGAAGATCCGGCGCAGCTGGCGCAGCGGCTGGGCCTGCGCGTCACGGAAACCGCGGGCGTGCAGATCAAGCAGGTGCTGCGCGGCGGGGCGGCCGAGCTGGCGGGGTTTGCCGCCAACGACGAATGGCTGGGCGTCGAACTGGCCGGCAGCGGCTGGCGGATGACCAGGCTCGACGACCTGACGCTGTATTGCGGCGCACACAGAAAGGTCACGGCCCTGGTCTCGCGCGACCGGAAATTGCTGCGGCTGGAGCTGACCTTGCCGGCCGCCGTCACCACCTGGCGGCTGGTTCTGCGCGACGCCGCGCTGGCACAGCCATGGCTCGCCGCAGCCCACTGATCGCAGCGCTGCTGCTGGCAGTGGTGCTGGGGCATGCCCTGGTGCTGCAATGGCTGGCCTGGCAGGCCCAGGACGCACCCGGCCTGCGGCTGATGGCCGCACCGATGTTCACCCGGCTGTTACAGCAACAGGCGCCACCGCCGGCGTCGGCGGCGCCGGCCAAAGCTGCCCGCATTGCGCGCGCCGCGACTGTGCTTGCAGCCGTCGCACCGGCAACCCCGCCCGCCGCTTCGCCACCGGAGCCCGACCCGGAGATCGTTGCCAGCGTGCCGCCAGCGGCAACGCCCGCTGCTATCGCGACCCCAGCGCCTGACGTTGGCAGCCCAACCGACACGGCGGCATCCGGCACCGCAACCACAGCTGACAACGCCACCGCGACGCAGGATTCCAACGCCCTGGACAGTTGGCCTGCCGACACCCGGGTCAGCTTCCAGGTCGGCGGCTATTTTCGGGGCGAGCTGCACGGCAATGCACTGGTGGAGTGGCAGCGCGACGGCGATCGCTACCAGACGCGAATCGATATCGACCTGGGCCTGGTGAGCCTGGTGATGCTCAGCCAGGGCAGGGTCGGTGCGCAAGGCCTGGCGCCCATCGCCTACGAAGAGACCC
>JANXVP010000362.1 GCA_025351615.1 Ramlibacter sp.
TACGAGCGGGTGTACCTGAAGGCCTACGACAGCGTCAGTGCCGCGCGCGCCGACATCGCTGACTACCTGGGCTGGTACAACACACATCGCGCTCATTCCAGTCTGGATCGGCTCACGCCCGATGAAGCGTACTTCGCCGGCCTGCCGCACCTGAAACTGGCCGCGTAAGATGAAATCCCTGGTGCGCCCCGAGTTGACCACCGCGGCGTGCGTTCGTCGCAAGCGCCGACCGCCGCCGTGGACAACTCTGCACCGTCAGCAACCCGCCCGCAGTCCACTTATAAATCGGGGAAAGCTGCTCAAACAAGCGGAGCCACTTCTCTTCAGGCTGGCGGCGCTTCGACCACTATGCGTCCGGCCATTTCCTCGTGTTTGTCGCCACAGAAGTTGTCGCAGAGGAACTCGTAGACGCCGGGTTGCTCCGGCGTAAAGCGCACAGTAGTGACTATGCCGGGCGGCAGGTCAGCGCGCAGCTTGAGATCGGGCATGTTGAAGCCGTGTACGAAATCGAGCGAGGTGATTTCCAGCACGACCGGCCGCCCCGCAATGACCCGGAATTCGGCCGGCGTGTAGCGAAAGCGCTGGGCGACCAGCTTGACCAGCTGCGGCTCTGGGGCCTGCGCCAGAACTCGGCGCCCGAACAGTCCCAGCGCCGGCAGCGCCGCCAGTGCCAGGCCGCGCGCCATCCAGTCGCGTCGTGCGATTGATGTCATGTCCTGGTCACGTCGAATTCCTCGATCTGGTAGCGGCCGGCATCCGGCTCCGCCGCAACCTCGCGAAAGCCCAGGCCACGGTTCGGATTGGCCGGGTCCCAGGGCAGCGGAGTGCGCGTCGGCTGGCTGCCGGGTGCGGGTAGCGGAAAGATCAGCGACTTGGCTGAATGGTGGGCGATGTGTCCGGTCATGTGGTGGTGTTCCTGGTGGATGTGGCCGTAGAACACCGTCACCTTCGGGTACTGCATGAGGATGTCGATCGCCTGCGCACCGTCGCGTGTGGCCCAGTCCCACTTGGGCGCGAGGTCGAACAGCGGCCGGTGTGCTAGCACCACGATCGGACTGTCCTTCGGGCGCCGCTCCAAGTCGGTCTTCATCCATGCCAGTTGCTCCGCGCCGATGCTGGCGCCCGGATCGGAAACGTTGTCGATCGCGATGAAGTGCACGCCCTTGTGGTCGAACGCGTAGAAAGTCTCGCCGAAGAGCTCCTTGTAAGCGGCCCCGCGGTCGAGCGCCGCGTCGTGTTCGCCCGGCATGAAACGCACTTGCTTCACGTTCAGTCCCGCGACGATGTCGCGAAAGCCTGCCAGCCGCCGGCGCCGCTCACCCGGGTCGTCGGTGGTGTGGGTGAGGTCGCCCGTGAAGACGATGAATTCGGGCGGGACCGGCAATGCGTTGACGGTCGCCACTGCCCTGCGCAGGGTGTTCGCTGCGTCGGGATTGGGCGGTCCGGCGAACCCCCAGTGCGAGTCCGACAGCTGGACGAAATAGAAGTTGTCGGACGCCGCAGCTGTGCCAGCCTTTGCGAGGCTGGCACAGCCCGCCAGGCCCGACAGGTAGACAGCGCCGCCGCCCAGGGCGACGAGCTTGAGGAGGTGACGGCGTTGGTTCATTCATTTCTCCAGGGTTGCGGGGGTTGCGGGTTTCTTGCGGCCGGCCTGCAGGAGGTAGGCGACGATGTCGGCGCGCTCCTGCGTGTCGGGAACCGAGATGAACATCGTCTGGCCGGGGATGAACTTCGCCGGGTCGGTCAGCCACTTCGCCAGGCTGGCTTCGTCCCACACCACGTCGGACGCCTTCAACGCATCCGAGTAGCCGTAGCCGGGCACGGTGCCGGCGCGCCGGCCAATCAGGTCGTTGTGGGTCGGGCCAACGCCGTTGTACTCGACCGAATGGCAGGCTGCGCAGCGGACGGCATACAGTTGTATGCCGTGGTCGGCGTCGCCTTGCGCATGCGCTTGGCACAACCAGAGCGCCAGGATGGCGGCGGGCGGGAGTTTAAATGCGATGTTCATGCCATTGGTACTGGCGGGGCTGACCGAATATTCCCGCCAAAAAAAAGAAATCGCACTTTGGCGATGCTCCGGGAATAAATTGACCGCCACGCCGGTAAAGACGGTAATGACAGGGCAAAGATGACCAGGACGTGACCGATTCCAGCAGCCGATTCGAAGCCGAAGTGTTGCCGTGCCTCGACGCCGCGTACAGCCTCGCGCGCTGGCTGGTGCGCGACGACCACGTCGCCGAGGACGTCGTGCAGGACGCCTACCTGCGCGCCTTCCGCTACTTCGGCAGTTTTCGGGGCGGCGATGCAAAGCCCTGGCTGCTGGGAATCGTGCGCAACGTCTGCTACTCATGGTTTGTCCAGCAGAAGAGGGCGGCGGAGTTCGAGTGCGACCTGGAAGACGCCGACGCGCCGACGCTCGATGGGCACGAGCGGGCCCAGACACCGGAAACGCTGCTCTTGCAAAAGCTCGAGCGCGCCCAGGTGACGGCTGCGATTTCGGGCCTGCCGGTCGCTTTTCGCGAAGTGCTGGTGCTGCGCGAGATCGAGGAACTGAGTTATGAGGAGATTGCACGGGCGCTGGACATTCCCAAGGGAACCGTGATGTCTCGGCTGTCGCGCGCCCGTCGCCTCCTCTACGACGCGCTAAGGGAGAGCCGATGAGGCCACACGACATGGACGACGATTCGATGGCCGATCTGCCGGCCGAGCTGAAGCAGAACATGACCCGCTACAAGGCACCACCCGGACTGGAGCGACGCATCCGCTACACGCTGGCGCAGCAATCGCGCAGTAGCAAACTGCTGGCCGGAGCACGCGCATCCTGGAGCAGGTGGCTGCCGGTGGGGGCCAGCTTTGCGTGCGGCGCGCTGCTGGCGGTATCCGTCATGACCTACCGCGAGGCCGATTCGCGCAACGAGCAGATTGAAGCGCAGGTGGTGGCCAGCCACGTGCGCTCGCTGATGGGGGCGCACCTGATGGACGTCGCCTCCACCGACCAGCACGCCGTCAAGCCCTGGTTCACCGGCAAGCTGGATTACGCGCCGCCCGTTGTTGATCTCGGGGCCGATGGCTTCCCCCTGGCCGGCGGCCGGCTAGACTATTTGCAGGGCCGTCCCGTCGCGGCGCTGGTGTACCGCCGGCGCGGACACACGATCAACGTTTTCGTGCTGCCAAAGCGTGGCGCGCAGCGGAGCGCCCCACACTGGGTCACCGAGCAGGGCTACCAGGTGGTCCGCTGGGACCAGGCAGACATGCGTTTCTGGGCCGTCTCCGATCTCAGCCGCGACGACATGCAGGAGTTCGCCAGCGCGTCGCTGGCGGCGCAGTAGCGTGCGGGAGCAATCCCGCGCCTTTGCAGGGCGCTGTGCGTCAGCAACCCATTGGTTATTTCAACGCCTTTTCTGCAGCTTCCACAGCACATTGAGCCTGCAACATTTTTAGGCTCGCTTTTAGCGGAGTATCTCGCCGCCATCGCATTCGCCTCCGCTGAGAGCGCTTTCGAAATCCTGTTGAAGGGATTGAGACATGGACGTTGAAGTTTGGAATGAGGCGGTTCATGCACTGGGTGCAAAGGACTACGGGCGTGCTCGCACACTGTTCGCGACGCTCGGGGAAAACAAGGAGGCCCAGTTGCAACTGGGTTACCTCTTTCAGGAAGGGTTGGGCGCAGAGGCAAGTCGAGAGAAGTGGCTCCGCTTGTTTGAACAGCTTTCCCCGATTTATAAGTGGACTGCGGGCGGGTTGCTGACGGTGCAGAGTTGTCCACGGCGGCGGTC
>JANXVP010000380.1 GCA_025351615.1 Ramlibacter sp.
GCGGATGCCGCCGTCCATGTCTTCGATCTTCAGCATGGCGTCATCCGCCCAGCCCCGGCTTGCTCTTTCCGCTCAGGAAGCTGTCCACCGCGGCGGCCCGGGCGGACGGCCGGCCGGCCTGCAGCGCCCTGAGTTCGGCGAACTTCGCGGCGGTGTAATCGAGCACGCCGTCCCAGCTCATGGCGTCGACGTGCTGCAAGGTCTGCTTGGTGAACTGGAGCGCGATGGCATCCTTGCCGACGAACTCCCGCGCCAGCGTATAGGTTTCCTGCTCCAGTTCCGAGGCAGGCAAGCTTCGGCTGGCGACGCCGTTGCGCTCGGCCTCCCGTCCGTTGAAGGGCTGGCCGCTCAGCGCGTAGTAGCGGGCTGCGCGGGGCGACATCATCTGCGAAACCGACTTGGCGAGAGGGCCTTGCGGAAACTCGCCGCCATCGATATCCGACATCGAAAATTTGGTGTCATCGGCCGCCAGTACGATGTCGCAGCTTTCGAGCATGGCCAGTGCGCCGCCATTGCAAAATCCGTGCACCATCGCGATGACCGGCTGCGGCAGCAAGCGCAGCAGGCGTACCCGCCAGTTGTTCGCCGACTCGCGAGCGGCGCGCAGCGCCATCTCGTCGCGCCGGCTGGCGTCGAAGAAATCCTGCGTGTCCATGCCAGCGCAGAAGCCTGCCCCTTCGCCGCGCAGAACCACCACCCGCACTGCGGGGTCGAAGCCCACCGACTGCAGCAGCTTTTCCATTTCGAGCGAGAGCGCAACGTTGACTGCGTTGCGCTGCCCGGGACGGTTCAATGCGATGGTCAGGACGCCCTGGTCCAGGTCGGCCTGGATGCACTGGATCGCGACGAGATCGCCGTCGGGTCCGCAATACTGCATGGATGGTTCTCGGTGGATGGCTCAGGGCGCGCGAAAGCCCGCGGCGGCAAAGTGGACGAGGTGTTCCAGCGCGGCTTGCGGATCGGATGTCTCGATGTCGCCCCTGGTCATCGATTCGATCCGGCCCGGCCGGGCCATGGTGTACACCATCGTTCCCAGCAGGAAGTGGAAACGCCAGTAGAGATCCTTGTGCGCCAGCTTGGGCAACGCCCGAGACAATGCCCGGAACGCCATTTCGTTGGTGCGGTCGAAGGACTTGCCCAGGATCTGGCGGCGCACCTCTTCGCGCTCGAACACCATGCGGGCGCGCAACCGGGTGAAGGCGATTCCCTGGGGCGTGTTCAGCAAATCCAGTGCGGGCTGCAGGAAGGCGCGCAGCACATCCTCCAGGATCGGGCGCCCCTGGCGGTTCATCTTGAGCTGTCCAAGCATTTGCTCGCGTCGCTCGGCGATCGGCCGGGCACGGCGCGTGAACAACTCGTCAAGCACCGCTTCCTTGGAGCCGAAGTGGTAGTGAGCGGCCGCGCTGTTGACGCCGGCAGCGGTGGTGATTTCGCGCAGGCTGACATCCCCGATGCCCCGTTCGCTGAATAGCCGCTCCGCGGCTTGCAGGATCCGCTCGGGCGTGCTCGCACCTGCTTCGGAAATGCCCTGCGTATCCTTTGCCATGCCGTGCCCTCACATATTTTTGTTGGACCGATTCTAGACGATCGTGGCCCAGTTCAAACAAGCGCTTGAGTGAGGCATCCTGTTGAGATATGCTCGCAGTCCATCATTGCATCAAGCTGCGGGAACACGCGGGGAGTGATCAGCCGTGACGGGCTGCGCGACGGCCCGGCCGGCTCCATAACCAGAGAAGCGAGACTTATGAACCCGATTCAATCCGCCGCCGTCGGCCTGCTGGCCAGCATCGCGCTGGTCGTCGCTACGCCGGCCGCGCAGGCCCAGAACTATCCGACCAAGCCGATCCGCGTGATCGTGCCCAGCGCGGCAGGCGGCAGCCCGGATGTGCTGGCGCGCCTGATCGGCGCCCAGCTCGGCGAGGAGCTCGGCCAGCCAATGATCATCGAGACCATTCCCGGCGCCGCCGGCATCATCGGAACCGACAAGGTGGCCAAGGCGCCGGCCGATGGCTACACGCTGCTGTACGGCTTCAACCAGATCGCGACCATGAACGCGCCGCTTTACAAGAAGCTGCCATACCAGCCTGAACGTGACCTGGTGCCGCTCGGCATGACCCTGAACCTCAGCTACATGTGGATCGCCAATAACGACTTCGAGCCCCGGACCATCGCGGAGCTGGTCAAGTTGAACCGCGCCAAGCCGGACAGCGTGAACTACGCGTCGACCGGCCCCGGCTCGGCCGCCCATCTGGGGGCGGTGCTGCTCGAAAACATGACCGGTACCAGGATGACCCATGTGCCCTACCGCGGCAATACCAATTCCGACCTGCTCGCGGGGGTGGTCCAGCTCAAGCTCGATCCGGTGGCCGCGTCGATCGGGCTGGTGAAGGCGGGCAAGGTCAAGGTGCTGGCGGTCAGTTCGCCCAAGCGACTGGCCGTGCTGCCCGACGTGCCGACGGTGGCCGAAACCGTGCCGGGGTACGAATTGACAGGCTGGCAGGGCCTGTGGGCTCCGGTCGGCACGCCCGCCGCCATCGTGCAGCGCCTGAACGCCGCGATCATCAAGGTGGTCCACAAGCCCGAGATGCAAAAGCGGATCGCTGAGCTGGGCTACGAGCCGCTGGGCTCGAGCCCGAAGGAAATGGCCGACCGCATCCGCAGCGAGACGGCCGAGTGGACGGGAATCATCAAGCAGGCCAACATCACGATCGACTGACGACCAATGACGACAGGCGCGCTCCCCATGACCGCATCCCCCGACGAGACCATCCGCGTCACCCGGCAGGGCCGGGTCGCCGTGCTCACCCTCAACCGGCCGCAGGCCATGAACGCCATCAGCATGCAGATGCGCGCCGACCTGCGGACCGCGCTGGATGCCTTGCGCCGTGACGCGGAGGTGGGTGCCGCCGTGCTGACCGGCGGCGGCGAGAAGGCCTTTTGCGCAGGCATGGACCTGCGCGAATTCGCCGCATCCAACGCCGACGTGCCGATCGCGGAGATGAAGCGGTTTCGCTGGGAGCAGGGCGAGGGCATCGCCGCGTTCGACAAGCCCATCATCGCTGCCGTCAACGGCCTGGCGATCGGCGGCGGGGTGGAGCTGGCGTTGCTCTGCGACATTGTCTTCGCGGGCGAACGTGCGAGCTTTGCCTTCGGCGAGATCAAGCGCGGCCTCATGCCTGGCAACGGCGGCACCCAGCGCCTTGCGCGTCGCGTCGGCAAGGCGCGCGCGCTGGACATGATTCTCACCGGCCGCACGGTCGGCGCCCAGGAGGCGCTGGCGATGGGCCTGGTGGAATTTGTCGTGCCCGATGGCGAGCTGCTTGATCGCGCGGTGGCCCTGGCCGCGCAGATGGCCGAGAACGCGCCGGTCGCGGTGCGCACAGCCAAGGCCGCGATCCAGCGCGGCGCCGAACTGTCGCTGGAGGACGGCATCCGCCTGGAACAGGACCTGGCCGCCTTCCTCTACACCACCGAAGACGCGAAGGAAGGCCCACGCGCTTTCCTTGAAAAGCGTCCGCCCGTCTGGCAAGGCCGCTGAGCGCCGACGCCCCGATCCCGTTCCGGAAAGACACCTCATGGGCACTCCCACCCCGACGATGTTCCGCACCTTGCTGTTTGCTCCGGGCAGTCGCCCGGAATTGCTGGCCAAGGCGCAGGCCGGCAATGCCGACGCGCTGATCTTCGATCTCGAAGACTCGGTGCCGTCCAATGCCAAGGACGAAGCACGCAAGAACGTGGCGCAAGCGCTTGCCGCCGGCCTGCGAAAGCCGATGTACCTGCGCATCAGCAATCCCCGCGCCGGCGACTTCCGCAGCGATCTGGCAGTGCTGGAGCAGACGGCGAGCCTGGCCAACGTGAGGGGCGTGATCCTGCCCAAGGCTGACGACTCCCAAGACGTGCAGGCTGTGGCCGCAGCCCTGGCAGCCCTCGAAACTGCAGGCGCCGCGCCCGCAGGCAGCCTGGCTATCGTGCCACTCATCGAAACCTGTCTCGGCTTGCGCAATACCTTCGAGCTGTGCCGCGCGTCGCCGCGGGTGACGGGCATCGCCCTGGCCAGCGCGGAAGAAGGCGACTTCATGGTCGACCTGGGGGGGCGCTGGACGCCCCGCAGCATGGCGCTGGCCTATCCGCGCAGCAAGATGGTGGTGGACGCCCGCGCCGCCGGCATCGAGTGGATCGTCGACGGCGTGTTCATGAATCTCAAGGACCTCGGCGCCCTGCGCACCGAGTGCGAACTGGCGCGCGAACTGGGCTGCACCGGCAAGATGGCCATCCACCCGACCCAGGTCGATGTAATGCACGAGGTGTTCTCGCCCAGTGCGCAGGAGATCGAATACGCGCAGGGGCTGCTGGCCGCCCACCGCGAAGGCGAGGCGCGGGGCGTCGGCGCCGTCAAATTCCGCGGAATGATGGTGGACTATGCCAACGTCCGGCTGGCCGAGCGGACCCTGTCGCTCGCCGAAGCCCGATGACACCGACGCCGGGCATTCCGCCGCGCCAGTACCCGCCGCTGCGCACCCTCGCCGACGTCGAGGCGATCGAACAGGTTCCGCTGGAGCAGCGCATCACCCGCTGGGACTTCGCGCTCAACCTGCTCGATGGCTGCCGCAACGATCCGCAGCGCGCGGCCTTGCATGTCACCGACAACGGCAACCTGGACGGAAAGCTCATCACCTGGAGCTTTGCCGAGCTCGAGCAACGCTCGCTGCAGATTGCCAACCTGCTGCGCGCCAGCGGCGTCGGCGCGGAGGACGCCGTGGCCATCGTGAGCCCGACGGTGCCGGCCCTGTTCGCCACCATGATCGGCGGCCTGCTGGCTGCGCGGCCGTTTCCGGTCAACTGGATGCTGGATGCCGGCGCCCTGGGCGACCTGATCCAGCGCTCCGGCGCCAAGGCGGTCATCGCATTGGGTCCGACACCGGGCTTCGCGATCTGGGACAACGTCAGCAACGCACTGGCTGAAATGGACAGTCCGCCGCAGCTGTTCACGCTGCACGACCCGTTCGCGCCGGCGCATGCACACGACCTGCTGGTGGCAGCGGCCGCGCACCCGCAGGATCGGCTGGCGTTCCGGCGCGACACTGCGCAGCGCAACACCATTGCCTGCTACGTGCACTCGGGCGGCACCACCGGCCATCCCAAGATCGTCCAGGTCACGCACGGCGGAATGGTGTTCCGACAATGGGCGGCGAACATCTGCCTGGCGTTCACGCCCGACGACGTGGTCCTGTCGGACACGCCGCTGTTCCATATCGGCGGCCTGCTGGTGCGTGGCCTGGTCAGCACCGCCGACGGCCACACCACGGTCGTGCCGAGCATGCACGGCGCGCGCGACAAGCGCTACATCGCCAGCTACTGGCGCTACGTCGAGCGCTTCGGCATCACGCAGATTTCCGGCGTGCCGACTACGCTGTCGGTGCTGGCGAAGAATCCGCCGACCACTGAAAACATCTCCACCCTGCGGCCGTACTTCGCCACCGGTTCCACCGCCATGGCGCCGGCGATGCAGGACCGGATCCTGGCGATCACCGGGGCGCGCACGCTCCAGACCTACGGGCTGACCGAGAACACCAGCCACGTCTCGGTGGACCCGCGCGACGGCGAGATTCGCCGCGGCTGCTCGGGCCTGCGCGTGGCCTACACCACGGTGCGGATCGCGCGGATGGGCGAAGATGGCGAGGTGCTGCGTGAGTGCCAGGCCGGCGAAAGCGGCATGGTGCTGGTGCGCGGCCCGGGCGTCGCCGCCGGCTACCTCGACCCGGCGCAGAACCGCGGCGTGTTCCTGCCCGACGGCTTCCTGGTCACCGGGGATTTGGGCAGTGTGGATGCCGAGGGCTATGTGCGCATCAGCGGCCGGCAAAAGGACATCATCATCCGCAGCGGCCACAACATCGAACCCGGCATCATCGAGGATGCTTTGCTGCAATCGCCCTGGGTGGCGCAGGCCGCCGCCGTCGGCAAGCCCGACGCCCATGCCGGCGAACTGCCGATTGCCTACGTCGAACTGCTGCCGGGCGCCCAGGTGACGGCGCAGGAATTGCTGCGGTACGCCGCGCAACGCATCCCGGAGCGGCCGGCGGTGCCCAAGGAAATCATCTTCATCGACAAGCTGCCGCTCACCGCTGTCGGCAAGCCGATCAAGCACCTGCTGCAGGCCGATGCGGCCAGGCGCGTGTTCAACGCGGCGCTGCAGCCGCTGCCATGCCGGTGGGAGCTTGACGTCACCAACACCGGCGGCAGCGGCCTGAACCTGGTGCTGAGGCTGCACGGCGCCGCGCCCGAGACGCGGCGCCAGGCCGAGGAGATCCTTGCCGCGTTTTCCACGCCGTCCACAATCGAAGACTGAGCGGCCGCGCGGCCTTCTGGCACTGGCGGGTGAACAGTGGAGGGCGGTGCACAGCGTCCGACTGGTTAAGTGCGGCAGCGCACAGACCCAGCCCGGCATTTTCCCGCATGCTAACTTGCTTGGCAATCAAGAACGGAGGGCATGTGGATCTGCTGGACTGGGCGCGCTCGGTGTCGATTTTCGCGAAATGACACCCACAGCGGAGATAAACTGGTGTTGCGGCGGGGGTGCAGGGGCTTTCCTGATCAACCGGGTGGCGCCGCTGCGGCAAAAAGCATGGGAGATCAAGCGATCACAGGTCGAGGCCACGGGTGCCGAGACCGTCGTGGTGTCCTGCGCGAGCTGCCGGCTGAATTTCATGGAAGGCGCCGAGGTCGGGAAATCGCAGATGCACATCGAAAGCCTGGTCGAACTCGTCGCAGCCCAGTTGCCCCGGCCGTGCGAGGTGACAAGCCAGGCCGCCGCTGCTCGGGATGTGTGAACTTCTCGGGATGTCGAGCCTGCGCCCGACGCAGCTTGCCTTGTCGTTCCAGGCGCTCGCTGCCCACAGCGGCGGCGCCAGCACCACGCGCGACGGCTGGGGTGTGGCGTTCTACCAGGGCAACGATGTGGCTTTGTACCGGGAGCCGGTTGCGGCGAGCGACAGTCCCCTCGTCCAGTTCCTTCGATCGCGGGGGCCGGACACCTCGCTGGCCCTCTCGCACATCCGGCATGCAACGCGCGGTGCGCGCAGCCTGGCGAACACACAGCCCTTTGTGCGGGAGCTTGGCGGGCGAACCCACGTGTTTGCCCATAACGGAGACCTGCCAGGCGTCGCGGGCGCCGCGAACCTGGCTTTCGAGCACCACCGCCCGGTTGGCACGACCGATTCGGAACATGCCTTTTGTGCGCTGCTGGAACGCCTTCACGGCCTGTGGCACGCCGCCGTCACGCCACCGCCGCTGGCGCAGCGGCGGTTCGTCGTTTCGGAATTCGCCGCTGACCTGCGCAAACTTGGGCCCGCCAACTTTTTTTACGCCGATGGCGAGGTGTTGTTCGCCCATGGACATCGCCGCATCCAGAGGGACGGCCAGATCGCTGCGCCGGGTCTCTGGCTCTGGTCCTGCCATTGCGCGGATCCCAGCGAGCCGGTTCGTGCCAGCGGCGTGACCGTCGCGCCCGGCTTCCAGGAGATGGTCCTGCTCGCCAGTGTCCCGCTCACGGACGAGCCATGGCGCCCGCTTGGCGAAGGCGAACTGGTGGCAGTCTCGGCCGGACGATTGATGACATTGACAGACAGTGACCGGACCGCATCACAGGGGACGCCATGAGCGAAACAGACGACACAATCATTCGGCTACAGCTCGATCAGCTGCAGGACTACCGCTTCGAGATCCACTTCGGCGGCGATGTGCCCGTGTTGATGAGCGATGAGCCGGCTCCGCTGGGGACCGGCCTCGGACCTTCGCCGACGCAACTGCTCAGCGCCGCCGTCGGCAACTGCTTGAGCGCCTCGCTTCTGTTTGCGCTCCGCAAATTCAAGCTGACGGCAGAGCCGATGCGTTGCGAGGTGAGTTCGCGGGTGGGCCGCAATCCTGAAGGGCGGGTTCGGGTGCTGGCCATGGACGCCGTACTGACTCTAGGCGTCCCTGCGGGCTCACTGGAGCATCTGGACCGTGTGCTGGGACAGTTCGAGGCGTTCTGTACTGTGACCCAGAGCGTGGGTCAGGGCATTCCCATCACGATCGGGATCTTTGACAGCACCGGTCAGCGCCTGAAATAACCGCCAGCAGCCTTCCGTCGGTCTCGGGAACGTCGCCCTGTGCGGCGTTAACTGCGCGTCGCTGTGCAGCTGTTGATGCCAAGCAAGCTATATACGGGGCACATGCCGACGACGCCGGTGACCAGGGGGATGACGCCGATGTAGCCCCAGACGCCAATCGTTCCGGTGACCGCCAGTCCGATCAGGACCAGCCCTG
>JANXVP010000398.1 GCA_025351615.1 Ramlibacter sp.
GCCCCGCAAAAAGCATTGCTCAAGCTGGGGCTGGGCCGCGACATCGACCTGGCGCTGCACCTGCCGCTGCGGTACGAGGACGAGACCCGCATCGTGCTGTTGCGCGATGGCCGCGAGGGCGACACAGTGCAGATCGAGGCCACGGTGACGGCGTGCGAGGTCGCCTACCGCCCGCGCCGCCAACTGGTGGTGACGGTCCAGGATGACAGCGACAGCTGCGTGTTGCGTTTCTTCAGTTTTTATCCGTCGCAGCAAAAGGCGCTGGCCGTGGGCACGCGCATCCGTGCGCGCGGCGAACTGAAGGGCGGTTTCCTTGGCTGGCAAATGGTGCATCCGACCTGCCGGCCCGCCGTCGGCGACCTGCCGCAGGCCTTGACACCGGTTTATCCGACGTCGGCCAGCCTGCCGCAAACCTACCTGCGAAAGGCCGTGCTTGGAGCGCTGGCGCGGGCTGACCTGTCGACGACGCTGGCACCCGGGTTGGAGGAACAGACAGGCCTCGATCCAAGCTGGGACTTGCGCCGCGCACTGGCTTTTCTGCACCAGCCGACCGCAGAGACTTCGTTGGCGGCGCTGCAAGACCGTAGCCATCCGGCCTGGCAGCGGCTCAAGGCGGAGGAACTGCTGGCGCAGCAGCTGTCGCAGCTGCAGAGCAGACGCGAGCGCGCCGAATTGCGATCGCCGTCCCTGCTGCCGGTCGGCCCGATACCGGGCCGCGCCGCCAAAACAGCAGCTGCCATGCCCCTGCACGATCAGCTGCTCGCTGCCCTGCCTTTCCACCTCACTGCGGCGCAACGCCGCGTCAGCGAAGAGATCGCGAATGATCTGGCGCGAACCGTGCCGATGCACCGGCTGCTGCAGGGCGATGTCGGGTCGGGCAAGACCATCGTCGCAGCGTTGGGCGCCGCAATCGCGATCGACGCCGGCTGGCAATGCGCTTTGATGGCACCCACCGAAATCCTGGCGCAGCAGCATTTCGGCAAGCTGATCGGATGGCTTGAACCGCTGCTGGCGCCGCGCGGCCAGCGGGTGGCGTGGCTGACGGGCAGCCAGAAGAAAAAGGAGCGCACCGAGATGCTGCAGCTGGTGGCCAGCGGTGAAGCCGCGCTGGTGATCGGCACCCACGCCGTGATCCAGGACCAGGTGCAGTTCCGCAATCTGGCGCTGGCGATCATCGACGAGCAGCATCGCTTCGGGGTCGAACAACGCCTCGCTCTGCGCATGAAGATGACGGGGGATGTTGAACCCTCACCCCGCCGGGGGAGGGCCGGAGAGGGGGCGAGCACACGCGCCGCCATTGCGGTTGGCGCGCAGCGCGAACCGCATCTGTTGATGATGTCGGCGACGCCGATCCCGCGGACGTTGGCGATGAGCTATTACGCCGATCTGGACGTCTCCACCATCGACGAACTGCCGCCGGGACGCACGCCGGTGGTGACGAAGCTGGTGGCGGACAGCCGGCGGGATGAGGTCGTCGAGCGGATTCGCGGACAGCTCGCGCAGGGACGCCAGGTGTACTGGGTCTGCCCCCTGATCGAAGAGAGCGAGGTGCTGGACCTGACCAATGCCACGGCCACGCACGAAGCGCTCAGCGCCGCGCTGCCGGGCATCACCATCGGCCTGCTGCACTCGCGCATGCCGGCGGCCGAAAAGAAGGCGGTCATGGCGCGATTCAACGGCGGCGGCATGGGCGTGCTGGTATCGACGACGGTGATCGAGGTGGGGGTCGACGTGCCGAACGCTTCGCTGATGGTGATAGAGCATGCCGAGCGTTTCGGCCTGTCGCAGCTGCACCAGTTGCGAGGCCGGGTGGGCCGTGGGACGGCCGCGTCGGCCTGCGTGCTGCTCTACAGCGCGGGGGACGGTGGGCGTCTTGGCCAGGCGGCGCGCGCCCGGTTGAAGGCAATGGCCGAAACCGGCGACGGCTTCGAAATCGCGCGTCGCGACCTGGAGATCCGCGGCCCCGGCGAGTTCCTGGGGGCGCGCCAGTCGGGCGCTCCCTTGCTTCGGTTCGCCGACCTCGCGACCGACACCGGCTTGCTGGACTCAGCCCGTCGCCTGGCGCCGGTACTGCTGGACCAGCATCCGGAGCTGGCCGAAAGGCACGTTGCCCGCTGGCTGGGCGGGCGACAGGACTACCTGAAGGCTTGACGCTAGCGGTTACGCGACAATCCCCAGCCATGACCCTGACCGAACTCAAATACATCGTCGCCGTGTCCAGGGAGAAGCATTTCGGCCGTGCGGCCGAGGCCTGCTTCGTCTCGCAGCCGACGCTGTCGGTCGCGATCAAGAAGCTCGAGGAAGAACTCGGGGTCAAGCTGTTCGAGCGCAGCGCCAACGAGGTGACGGTCACCCCGCTGGGCGAAGAGATCGTGCGGCAGGCCCAGAGCGTGCTGGAACAGGCGGCCAACATCAAGGAGATCGCCAAGCGGGGCAAAGACCCGCTGGCGGGGCCGCTCACGCTCGGCGTGATCTACACCATCGGCCCTTATCTGTTGCCCGATCTGGTGCGGCAGGCCATCCACCGGACGCCGCAAATGCCGCTGATGCTGCAGGAGAATTTCACCGTCAAGCTGCTGGAGATGCTGCGCACCGGCGAGATCGACTGCGCCATCATGGCCGAGCCGTTTCCGGACACCGGACTGGCGACGGCGTCGCTGTACGACGAGCCATTCCTGGCAGCGGTCCCGGCCACTCACGCCTTTGCCACACGCAAGACCATCACGTCCCAGGAGTTGAAGAAGGAGACGATGTTGTTGCTGGGCACGGGCCATTGCTTCCGCGACCACGTGCTGGAAGTCTGTCCCGAATTCGCGCGCTTTTCCAGTGATGCAGAAGGCATTCGGAAAAGCTTCGAAGGCTCTTCGCTGGAGACCATCAAGCACATGGTGGCCGCGGGCATGGGCGTCACCCTCGTGCCCCGCCTGTCGGTCCCCAAGGACGCGCTGGCGTCCAAGGGCAAGCGCCGCCGCGGGGACCAGGATTTCGTC
>JANXVP010000401.1 GCA_025351615.1 Ramlibacter sp.
ATATATGAGTGTTCAACGTGCCGCCCTCCCGGCGCGAGGACGGCGGACGCACCAAGACGTTGCGAAACGTAATTTGCACCGGGTCTGGGCCCTGCGCTGGCTCTGCAGTTGGGTCGCGACAGCGCTTCAGCGCAGGACTTGCAGCTCCTCTTCGCTGAAGCCCGCGGCGCGCCTTGCCTCCAGATTGAACGGTCCGCGCAAGCGCGGTGCACCGTACCGGGCTGCGAGTTCCGCATAGGTTGCGACGGGATCGAGTCCGCGCGCCGTGCAAAGCGTCCGGTACCAGTGGTTGCCGATGCCGACATGCCCGATCTCGTCGCGAAGGATGATGTCGAGGATCTCGCCGGCGCGCAGGTCTCCAGCGCCAACCAGCTTCGCCTTCACTGAAGGCGAAGCATCCAGACCCCGGGCTTCCAGGGTCCTTGGCACCAGGGCGATCCGCGCCAGCAGGTCGCCCTTGGTTTTCTCAGCCATCTCCCACAGCGCGTTGTGCGCGGGAAAGGCGCCATAAGCGAAGCCCAGGGAATGCAGGTGATCCCGCAACAGTTCGAAGTGGCAGGCTTCCTCGGCGGCGACCGAGGCCCACTGCCGATAAAACGCATCGGGCAATCCGCCGAATCGCCAGCAGACATCGAGCGCCAGGTCGATCGCATTGAGTTCGATGTGGGCCAGCGCATGGATCAGGGCAGCCCTCCCCTCCACCGTGGCCAGTGATGGCCGTCGAAGTTCGGTATGCGCCACCAGCTCAGGCTTGGCCGGGCGGCCGGGGACCCCCGGCCGTTCGACGATGGCGTCGTCTGCCCCAGGCGCGTTGGCTTGGTCCATGGCCCGCACCCCGGTTGCCTTGCGGTCCGGATCCTTCACGATGAGCCAGGCCAGGGCTTCCTGCCGGAGGGTTGATTGCATGGCGCATTGTGCGTGGTGCTCAGGCCAGGAGGGGAGGCAGTCCGGTGCCCGCTGGCATGGCTCCATCCCTACAATTCCAGGGTGCGACCTTTCAAGGGAAATCTTCATGGCCATTTATGAACTCGACGGCAAGGCGCCGAAGCTCGGCGACGGCGCCTGGGTCGCAGACAGCGCCCAGGTGATCGGCACGGTGGAGCTCGGCGCGAACGCCAGCGTCTGGTTCGGGGTCGTCATCCGCGGCGATACCGAAAGCATCCGGATCGGCCGCAATACCAACATCCAGGATGGCTCGGTGCTGCATGCCGACTTCGGCGTGCCGCTGCTCATCGGCGACAACGTGAGCGTCGGTCACCAGGTGATGCTGCACGGTTGCACCATCGGCGATGGCAGCCTGATCGGCATCCAGGCCGTGGAGCTGAACAACGCCAGGATCGGGCGCAACTGCATCGTCGGCGCCGGTAGCGTGGTCACCGAGGGCAAGGAGTTTCCCGACAACTCCCTCATCTTCGGCAGCCCCGCGAAGCTGGTGCGCAGCATCGACGAAGCCGGCCAGCAGATGCTGGCGCACATCGCCGAACACTATGTCGAAAACGCAGCCCGTTACCGCAGCGGCTTGAAAAAGATCGGCTGATGTCGCAGTTGCACAAATTCCTGTTCGACGGGTTGCCGGTGCGCGGTGCCATCGTCCGCCTCACGGATGCCTGGACCGAAATCCTGGCGCGACGCAAGACCAGCCGCCAAGCAAGGCCGTCCGGGGTGTCGCTGATTCCGCAGGGGGCGCACCGGCCCGCAGGCAGCACGACGGCGGATGGCGAATGGGCGCTGCCGGTGCGCGAGCTGCTCGGTGAAATGGCCGCTGCCGGGGTGTTGATGCAGTCCAACATCAA
Source organism: Ramlibacter sp. (assembly GCA_025351615.1). Classification (GTDB taxonomy): domain Bacteria; phylum Pseudomonadota; class Gammaproteobacteria; order Burkholderiales; family Burkholderiaceae_C; genus Ramlibacter. Next base: position 1,794 of record JANXVP010000401.1, read on the forward strand.
ATTCAACGGCGCCCTGATCCTGCAGATCTTCGGCGACGGTCCCGTCAAGGTCGCGGTGGCCGAGGTCCAGCATGACCTCAGCCTGCGCGCAACCGCCAAGGTGGTTGGCGACGTGCAGCCGGATGCGCGACTGGCGCAGCTTGTGAATGTGGGCAACAAGGGCCGCTGCGCGATCACGCTCGACCCCAAGGACCGCTTTCCGGGTCAGCAGCCGTATCAGGGCGTCGTGCCGTTGTATGGCGACCACGGCGAGAAGCTCGGCAAACTGAGCGAGGTGCTGGAACACTACATGCTGCAGTCCGAGCAGCTGGACACGACACTGGTGCTCGCGGCCGACGACAAGGTCGCGGCGGGTCTGCTGATCCAGCGGTTGCCGGTGCAAGGCGGGGGCAACCTGGCGGGGTCGATGGTTTCCAGGGCCAACGAGGACGAGATCGGCGTGAACGAGGACTACAACCGGATCTCGATCCTGGCCGCGAGCCTGAAGCGCGAAGAACTGCTGGAGCTGGATGTGGACACGGTCCTGCGCCGGCTGTTCTGGGAAGAGAAGGTCCTGCGTTTCGAGCCGCAGACGCCACGCTTCGCCTGCACCTGCAGCCGCGAGCGGGTCGCCAACATGATCCGCAGCCTCGGCCGCGAAGAAGCGGACGGGATCGTCGCCGAGCGCGGCGAAATCGAAGTCGGCTGCGACTTCTGCGGCAAGCAATACCACTTCGACGCAGTGGACTCGGCTCAGCTGTTCGCCGCGCCCGGG
>JANXVP010000409.1 GCA_025351615.1 Ramlibacter sp.
CTTTCGCCAGAGGACAGGAAGCCCGTTTACCAGGCCAAGATCGAACGTTACGAAAAGGAAAAGAACGAGATCAAGACCGTGGCGGAAGGCTTCGAGAAGGAGTCCCTGGACTGGGACGAGCGCAGTGAAGCCGAGATGCACCAGCACCACCGCTGGGCGCAGGCCACCACGGTGCTACAGGTGTCGATTGCCATGGCCGCCATCGCGCTGCTCACCCGCAAGAAATGGCTAGAGTGGGCCATGTTTGCCGCCGCGGGCGTCGGCGTGACGGTCGGCGTGCTGGCCATGCTCCACATCTGAAGCGGCGACGGGGTGACGCCCCAGAGGGTGCCACTCCGGATTGACAGTGCGTCCTGGGACTCCTACATTTTTCAGGCGGCCTTCCCGAACACGCTGCCGCGCGGCCCGCCGCACGTCCATTCCGGCAAAAAACTCAGGAGACCTCATGAATTTCCGATTCCTCATCCCTCTGGTTTTTCTGCTGGCGTCGACCGCGCATGCCAAAACGATCGCGCAGGACGTCCAGATCGATTCGAAGGACGCGGGCGTCAAGATTTTCGTCCGCAGCAAGATGGCGGACGGAAAAACGAAGTTCGATGAAGACAACATCGTCATCTTCGTTCACGGTGCGACCGGGCCGTCGACGTGCGACTTCGATCTCGGCTTCAAGGACTATTCCTGGGCCGACTGGCTCGCCGAGCGCGGGTACGCGGTCTATATGTTCGACAAGCGCAACTACGGGTATTCGTCGCGTGAAAAGGCGATGGGCGAACCCGCGGCCAGCAACAGGCCCCTCTCGCGCTCGTACCTGGTCATCCGCGATCTGTCGGCCGTGATCGACCATGTCAAGGCCAAGCATGGAGTCTCCAGGGTCACCCTGATCGGCTGGTCGTGGGGCGCCATGACGGCGGGCTACTACACCTCGCTGCAGAGTGAAAACGTGAAGCGGCTGGTGCTGTATGCGCCGGCCTATGCATTCGCCCTGCATACCAATCTCGGCGCTGGTTCCGGGTCGCAGAACAAGCGCAAGCCCTACGAATTCAATTACGCGCTCGGGGCTTATCGCACGGCAAGCACCGCGCAGAACACGGCGCGCTGGGACGGCGAGATTCCGGTCGCCGACAAGTCGCTCTACCGCGATCCCGAGTTGCCCGCCGCGTTCTGGGAGGCTTGCCTCGCGACCGATCCAACCAGCAGCACGCGCACCCCGCCATCGCTGCGCGCACCGAACGGGGTGCTGGAAGACACCTTCATGCAGGAGACCGGACGCCGCATGTGGAACGCTTCGTCGATTTATGTGCCCACGCTGGTGATTGCCGGTGAATATGACACCTGGTCCTATCCCGAAGACCGCGAGGGACTGATGCGCGACCTCACCAACGCACCGTTCAAGAAGAGCGTGCTGATCAAGGACGCGACGCACTTCGTGCTGTTCGAAAAGCAGCGGACCGAATTCTTCGGCCAGATCCTGGACTTCCTGAAAGGCAAGCAATGATTTCGCGCGTCCTCACCGCCCTCGCCTGCATCACGGCGCTGCTGACTACCAACGCCTTGGCCCACGCTCCCGGCGATGCGCCGCACCAGGCCTTCGCCATGAACGACCTCAAGCTCGAAAGCGGCGAAGCCATCCGCGACTTCTCGATGTCCTATGTGACCCACGGCACTTTGAACGCCGACAAGTCGAACGCGATCCTCATGGTCACCGCGATCGGCGGCAACCACCATCGGCTCGACTACCTGATCGGCCCCGGGCGCGCGCTCGACCCGGCGAAGTTTTTTGTCATCTGCACCGATGCCATCGGCAATGGCCTGAGCACATCGCCCTCGAACAGCAAAACGCAGCCGCGAATGAAGTTTCCGAAGTTCAACATCCGCGACATGGTGAATTCGTCGCAGCGCCTGGTCGCCGAGAAGTTCGGCATCAAGAAGCTGGCGTCGGTGGTCGGCGCCTCGATGGGCGGGATGCAGGCTCTGCAATTCGGCGTGAGCCATCCCGACGCGACGGCGAGTCTGGTTGCCATCATTCCGCTCGCGCGGACGCCCGCCTGGACGACCGCCGTGCTGGAGATGCTGCGCCAGGGAATCATGAGCGACCCGCGCTGGATGGGTGGCAACTACGCTGCCGATGCGCCGCCGGAACAGGGGATGCGCCTGTGGGCGGGGTGGCTGTCGGGCGTTATCACCCGTACACCCGGTTTCCAGGAATATCTCTACCCGAACAGCCAGGATGCCGTCGCTTACCTCAAAGGCGTCGAGGACGCGGGCTGGAAGCGCATGGACGCCGTCGACTGGATCTACCAGAGCTGGGCTTACGATGCCCACAACGTCGCGACCACGGCGGGGTTCGATGGCGACTACCGCCGGGCCCTCAAGGCCATCAAGGCCCGTACGCTGATTCTTGCGGGCACGGGCGACCTGCTCAATCCGGAATACGAGGCCATGGAAGCGGCGCGGTATATCGCCGACGTTCGCTACCTGCCGATCAATTCCCAGCGGGCACTGGGTCATGTGTCAGGCGCGGGGATCAGCGCGCCGGAAAACGAACTCCAGAACCGCGAGATCGGCGCGTTCCTCGGCCTGGCCAGATGAGTGTGGCACGCTTTTGCGATCGGCAGTGTCGACCGTGTGGCCTGGCGCCCAGCCCATGAAAATCACCACCTGGAACGTCAACTCGCTGACCGCCCGGTTGCAGCACGTGCAGGACTGGCTGGCCGCCAATCCGGTCGATGTGCTCTGCCTGCAGGAACTCAAGCTGACCGACGACAAGTTCCCGCTCGAGGTGCTGCGTGACCTCGGCTATGCGCATTGCGCAGTGTTCGGCCAGAAGACGTACAACGGGGTCGCGATCATGAGCCGCGCTCCGCTGCGAGAGGTCGTGAAAAACATCACCGGCTTCGACGACCCGCACTCGCGCGTGATCGCCGCGACGCTAGACACGCCGCAGGGCGAGCTGCGCCTGGTGAACGGGTATTTCGTCAACGGCCAGTCGCCGGGATCGGAGAAGTTCGAATACAAGATGAACTGGTTGCGCGGCTTGCACGCTTACCTGCGCGCGGAAATCGCCGCGCACCCGCGTCTCGTGCTGCTCGGCGATTTCAACATCGCGCCGGAAGACCGGGATTCGTTCGATCCCGTCGGGCTGGCCGACACCATCCACCACACGACGCAGGAACGCGATCACTTCAGGCAATTACTCGGGCTCGGCCTGGTCGACAGTTTCCGGCTGTTCGAGCAACCCGAAAAAAGTTTCAGCTGGTGGGACTACCGCATGCTCGGCTACCAGAAGAACCGGGGCCTGCGGATCGACCACATCCTGGTCAGCGAACCGCTTCGTCACGCGGTGAAAGCCTGCACCATCGACCGCGTGCCGCGCAAGTGGAAGCAGGCCAGCGACCACGCACCGGTCACTGTGGAATTACTCCAGTCCTAGTTCCTGGATCTTGCGGGTGATGGTGTTGCGGCCGATGCCGAGTTTCTGCGCAGCTTCGATGCGGCGGCCCCGGGTGCTCGACAGGGCCGTGAGGATCAGCTTGGACTCGAAGCGCTTGGTCAGCTCCTCCCACACGTCGTGCCTGCCGCTGGCCAGCAGTTCCAGCGCCTCGGCCTCCAGCCCCGCCTCCCAGGCGCGCGAGACCCCATTGCCCACTGGCGGCAGGACGATGCCAGGAATCAATTCCGCGGGCGAAGCGTCGACAACGGCCCTTGCCTCGCCCGCTGAAGCGGCATGGCGAGCCGCTTCAGCAGGCGTCGGCGCCACTTCGGGGGGCAGGTCCTTCGGCTCGATCAGCTGGGCGGGCGCCATTACGGTGAGCCAGTGGCAGATGTTCTCCAGCTGCCTGACGTTGCCGGGAAACGCAAATTGCGCCAGGTAGGTCAGCGACGCCTCCGAGATGCGCTTGGGCTCGACACCGAGCTGTTTGGCGCTGACGCCCAGGAAATGCCGCGTCAGCATCGGGATGTCTTCTAGACGTTCGCGCAGGGCCGGCAGCCGCAACCGGATCACATTGAGGCGGTGGAACAGGTCTTCGCGGAAAGCGCCGTTCTTGACGCGCTGCTCCAGGTCCTGGTGGGTGGCAGCGATCACGCGGACGTTGGCCTTCACCGAGTTGTGTCCACCGACCCGGTAAAAGTGCCCATCCGACAGCACCCGCAGCAGCCGGGTCTGCAGGTCGAAGGGCATGTCGCCGATCTCGTCGAGGAACAGGGTCCCGCCTTCGGCCTGCTCGAAGCGGCCACGGCGCATGGTCTGGGCGCCGGTGAAGGCGCCGCGCTCGTGGCCGAACAGCTCGCTTTCCAGCAGGTCCTTGGGAATCGCCGCGGTATTGATGGCGATAAAGGGTCCTGTTGCGCGAGGTGAGTGCTTGTGCAATGCACGCGCAACCAGTTCCTTGCCCGATCCCGATTCGCCGGTAATCATGACGGTGACATTGCTCTGCGACAGCCGGCCGATCGCCCGGAACACATCCTGCATCGCGGGCGCCTGCCCCAGCATCTCGGGGGCCGCCGCCATTCGTTCCTCGGCCACTTCCTCGCGCTGGCTCTCCTCCACCGCGCGGCGGATCAGCTCCACCGCCTTGGGCAGGTCGAACGGTTTCGGCAGGTATTCGAAAGCACCTCCCTGGAAAGCCGACACGGCGCTGTCCAGGTCGGAGAACGCCGTCATGATGATGACGGGCAGGCCCGGGTGCTTTTCCTTGACCTTCGCCAGCAAGTCGAGGCCGGAACCGCCCGGCATGCGAATGTCGCTCACCAGGATCTGCGGACCCTGATCGTCATTCGCATCGTCGAGGGCCAGCAGCACCTCGCGCGGATTGGTGAAGCTGCGGGTCGGAAGGTCTTCGCGCAGCAGCGCCTTCTCCAGCACGAAGCGGATCGATTGGTCATCGTCAACGATCCAGATCGGCTTCATCGCGTGCCCGCCCGGCCGCCCGAAGGGCACCGCGCCCCCCCTCGGGGGACAGCGAACGAAGTGAGCGTGGGGGCTGGCATTCTTTAGGCACCTCAGGTCAAATAACAACGAACATCAGGGCAACGGAATCAGGATCTTGAAATCCGTCCGGCCAGGGGCGCTGTCGCATTCGATCAAGCCATGATGCTGCTGGACGAATGTCTGCGCCAGCGTCAATCCCAGCCCCGAACCGCCTTCCCTGCCCGACACCAGCGGGTAAAAAATTCGGTCCATGATCGAGTCCGGCACGCCGGGCCCGTTGTCGATCACATGCAATTCCAATGCCAGTCGGTAGCGTTGC
>JANXVP010000115.1 GCA_025351615.1 Ramlibacter sp.
CGGCTGCGAGCCGGCGCCGCTGCTGCTGGGCTTCATCCTGGGGCCGATGATGGAGGAGAACCTGCGCCGGGCCTTGCTGCTCTCGCGCGGGGACTGGAGCGTGTTTGTCACGCGCGGGCTGTCCGCGGGCCTGCTGGCGGCTGCCGCATTGCTGCTGGTGATCGTGCTGCTGCCAGCGGTCAAGCACAAGCGCGAGGAAGCCTTTGTCGAGGAATAACACCCTCTCCACCGCCACTCGCAACGGCGCCTTCGGGCGCCGTTTTACATGCGGTTCTGCGGCGGGGGCGGCCTGAAGCACGCTCCGCACGCAGAACCGGCAACTGCCCATCCCCGGCAGGCAGGCACCGGCGCCGGCCAGGCCAGGACGGCGGGCTTGCTGCTGGCGATCTTCGGCGCCATCGCCTTCAGCGGCAAGGCGATCATCGTCAAGCTGGCCTACCGGTACGGAGTCGACGCGGTCACCCTGATCATGCTGCGCATGCTGTTCGCGCTGCCGATCTTCGCGGCGATGGGCTGGTGGGCCAGCCGCGGCAAGCCGCCGCTGTCGCTGCGTGACTGGCTGGGCGTCGTCGGCCTCGGCTTCTGCGGCTATTACCTCTCGAGCTTCCTCGACTTTGCCGGCCTGCAATTCATCAGCGCCTCGCTCGAACGGCTGATCCTGTACCTGAATCCGACCCTGGTGCTGCTGCTGGCGTGGCTGCTGTACCGCAAGAGCTTTGCCCGCCGGCAGCTTGCCGGCATGGCGATCAGCTATTGCGGCGTGGTGCTGGTGTTCGGGCACGAGGTCCAGATCGCCGGGCCGAGCACGGCGCTCGGCGCCGCGCTGGTTTTCAGCAGCGCCGTGACCTACGCGATCTACCTGGTGTACAGCGGCCAGCTGGTGCGCCGGCTCGGGTCCTTGCGCCTGGTGGGGCTGGCGACGTCCAGCGCCTGCCTGTTCTGCCTGCTGCAGTACGCGGTGTTGCGCCCGCTCGGCGCGGTGTTCGAGATCGCGCCCCAGGTGGTCTGGCTCTCGGTGCTCAATGCAACCCTGTGCACCGCCGTGCCGGTGCTGCTCGTGATGATGGCGATCGAGCGTATCGGTCCGGCCCTGGCCGCGCAGAGCGGAATGGTCGGACCGCTGTCGACCATCATGATGGGCGTGCTGATTCTGGGAGAGCCCTTCACCGCCTGGATCGGGGCCGGAACGGTGCTGGTGATCGCGGGAATCTTTGTCTTCAGCCGCGCATCGTCCGCAGGGATGGGTTAGCCACCCGTATCATGGTCCGTTCTTTCAATCGCACAGGGGCATCGTCATGGAATTGGGTATTGCAGGCAAATGGGCGCTGGTCTGCGGCGCCAGCAAGGGCCTGGGCTTCGGCTGCGCCCAGGCGCTGGTGCGCGAAGGCGTGAACGTGGTCATGGTGGCACGCGGGGCCGAGGCGCTCGAAGCGGCGGTGCAGAAGCTGATCGACGACCCGGGCCGGCCCAAGGACACGGCGGTGCAGCACGTGGCTGCCGACATCACGACCACCGAGGGCCGCGCCGCCGCCTTCGCAAAGCATGCCGAGTACGACATCATCGTCACCAACGCGGGGGGGCCGCCGCCCGGCGACTTCCGCGACTGGGACCGCGAAGCCTGGATCAAGGCGCTGGACGCGAACATGCTGACGCCGATCGAGCTGATCAAGGCCAGCGTCGACGGCATGGCGGCGCGCGGGTTCGGCCGCATCGTCAACATCACCTCGAGTTCGGTGAAGGCGCCGATCGACGTGCTCGGGCTGTCCAACGGTGCGCGTAGCGGTCTCACCGGCTTCGTCGCCGGCGTCGCGCGCACCACCAAGCTGGCGGCGGCCAACGTGACGATCAACAACCTGCTGCCGGGCGTGTTCGACACCGACCGTATCCGGAGCATGGCGCAGGGCCAGTCCGAAAAGACCGGCAAGCCGGTGGACGTGATTCTCGAAGGCCGGCGTGCGGCGGTGCCGGCCAGGCGCCTGGGCACACCCGACGAATTCGGCGCCACCTGCGCCTTCCTGTGCAGCCAGCATGGCTCGTACATCACCGGCCAGAACATCCTGCTCGATGGCGGGGCGTATCCAGGAACGTACTAAAACAGTTGCCGCCGCGCGGTCACGACTTTCGCGACGACACCACGATGCCGCCCACGATGAGGGCGAAGGCGACGCCGTGGAACAGGTGCGGCGGTTCGCGCAGGAAGGCGGCGGACATCACGGCGGCAAACAGGGGCGTGAGGTTGCCGAAAAAGCCGGCGACGTTCGGCCCGACCCGCTGCACGCCGATTCCCCAGCAGCGGTAGGCAAGGAGCGCCGGCCCGACGGCGATGAAAAGCAGCGCCGCGGCGAGCGGCCAGCTCCAGTGGATCTGCGCGTCTGTCAGCGCCCACTCGCCGGCCGCAAACAGGCCAGACCAGCCGAGGCCGAACACGATCTGCGCCATCAGGAAGGCGGCCCAGTCGCAGCGGATGGCCGCAACATCGCCGGGCTGCACCAGCAGCCAGCTGTAGAGAGCCCAGGCGGCGGTCGCCAGCAACACATAGACATCCCCTGCCACCAGGCGCACAGCCAGCAGTTGCGCCAGGTCGCCGCGCGCCAGCACCACCAGCACACCGGCGATCGACAGCACGGCGCCGGTCACCTGCCGGCCCGTCACCTGCTGGCCGAACCAGAGCGCGCCGATCCCCAGCATCCACACCGGCGAGCTCGCCGCCACCAGGGTGACATTCAACGGCGTGGATGTTTTCAGCGCCAGGTACTGCAATGCGTTGTAGCAGCCGACTCCCAGCAGTCCCAGCACGGCGTAACGCCGCCAGTGGCCCCACAGGCCGCTGTCCCGGCGCAGCACCCGGGCGGCGAATGGCAGCAGCAGCAGGAAAGCCAGCCCCCAGCGCATGAAGTTCAGCGTCATGGGCGGCACCAGGCCGGTGAGGAGACGGCCGAGGACGGCATTGGCGGCCCAGAGCACGGGCGGGATCGTGAGCAGCAGGGCGGTGGAAGGACTCAGGCGCTGGGTCATGGGAGCCCCGACTTTATCGCCCTGCACCCGCGCCGGCCGGCGGCAGCCAGCGCCGATTCATGGCAGCATTGCGCAGCTTTCAATCCAACGAGGAGTCCCTTATGAGCAGAGCAGTGCGCATCGACCGCCATGGCGGCGTCGAGGAAATGAAAATCGTCGACGTCAGCGTCGGCGAGCCCGGGCCGGGCGAGATCCGGATCCGCCACAAGGCCGTCGGCCTGAACTTCATCGACGTCTACCAGCGCAGCGGCATGTACCAGCTGCCGATGCCGCTGCAGCTCGGGATGGAGGCATCGGGAATCGTCGAAGCGGTCGGCGCCGGCGTCACGCACCTCAAGGCGGGCGACCGCGCCGCCTACGCCAGCCAGCCGCCCGGCAGCTACTGCGAGCTGCGCGTGATGCCGGCCAAATGCGTCTGCAAGCTGCCCGACGCGATCGATTTCGAGACTGGCGCCGCGATGATGCTCAAGGGTCTCACCGCGCAGTACCTGCTCAAGAAAACGCTGCCGCAGGGCGGCCTGAAGCAAGGTGACTTCGTGTTGTTTCACGCGGCCGCGGGCGGTGTCGGACTGATCGCCTGCCAGTGGGCGAGGGCGCTGGGATTGCAGCTGATCGGCACTACGGGATCGGACGCGAAATGCGCGCTGGCGAAAGAACTCGGCGCGGCCCACGTCATCAACTACAGCAAGGAAGACTTCCTGCCGCGCGTCAAGGAGATCACCGGCGGCAAAGGCGTGAAGGTGGTGTACGACTCGGTCGGCAAGGACACCTGGGACAAGTCGATGGACTGCCTGCAGCCGTTCGGCCTGCTGGCCAGCTTCGGCGCGTCTTCCGGCCCACCGGCGCCTTTCGCGCCCGCCGTGCTGGCGACTAAGGGCTCGATCTACGTGACGCGCCAGACGCTGTTCTCGCATATCGCGACGCGCGAGAGTACCCAGGCCATGGCGGACGATTTGTTCGAGGCCGTCACCAGCGGCAAGGTGAAGATCCGCATTGACCAGCGCTTCCCACTGGAGCAGGTGCAGCAGGCGCACCGTGACCTCGAAGCACGGAAAACCACCGGTTGCACCGTCCTCACGCTCTGACCTTGCGCCGGCCGGACCATGGCCGGCCATAACTGGCGCTCACGTTGGTGTTAGCGCAGTCTCCTACAGGAGCTCGGCTTGTGTGATGTCACTGCGGCGCCAATGCCGCACTTTACAGTGGGTTAATGGAGAAACCGGGCGAGCCGCCAACCTGCGGCCCCCCCACCAACCACTGGAGCAAAGCCATGAAGTTCCGGGCTTACATCGTCGAAGACAGTCCCATGATTCGTGACAACCTGATCGAAACCCTGCAGGAGCTGGCGCTGGTCGATCCAGTCGGCGTGGCGGACACCGAGCAGGAAGGCAAACGCTGGCTGGCGCAGAACGACGGCCGCTGGGATCTGGCGATTGTCGACCTGTTCCTGCGCGTGGGCAGCGGGCTGAATATTCTCGAGGCCTGCCGCGACCGCAAGCCCCATCAGAAGATCGTCGTGCTGAGCAATCACGCCACCAACGACGTTCGATGGCGCTGTGCCCAGCTCGGCGCCGACGCCGTGTTCGACAAGTCCACGGAGATCGATGCCCTGGTCGAATACTGCATGACCGAACGCGGCAAGGCCGAAACCCGGCACTGAGGCGGGATTCAGGGCCCTTCGGTCAGGGCCAGCTGGCGTTGCCGGCTCGGCGTCAGCGCGCCTGCGGAGTCCAGGATCGGGTAGGCGATCGAGCAGATGTGCGAGTTGATTCGCTTCAGGTCGCTGATCAGGTCGATGTGGAGCGAGCTGGTTTCGATGCTCTGCACCGTGTTGTCCGTCAGGCGCAGCAGGTGCGACGCGGCGTAGGCGCGCTCCAGGTCGCGAAAGCGGGCTTTTTCTTCCAGCAATTTCTGGGCGTCGCGCACGTTGCCATTGAGAAACACGCTCATGCCCAGGCGCAGGTTGTCCGTCAGCCGGGCGTGCAGCTCGCAGATCTCCGCCATGCCGGCCTCCGAAAAACTGCGGCCCGTGCGGATTTTCTTGTCTTCGATGTCCAGCAGGATGCGCTCGATGATGTCGCCGACCTGCTCCATGTTGATGGTGAAGCTGATGATGTCGGTCCAGCGCCGGCTTTCTTCTTCGGCCAGCGCCTCGCGCGAAATCTTGGTCAGGTAGTACTTGATGGCCGAATAGAGCTCGTCGACCGAGTCGTCGAGCTTTCGCAATTCCTCGGCCAGCCGCAGGTCGTTGTTCTTGATCACTGCGAGCATGCCCACCATCATGGTTTCGACTAGGTCGGCCTGGTGCAGCGCTTCGCGGGCGGCGCATGAGATTGCCAGCGACGGCGTCGCCAGGGCCGAAGGATCGAGGTGGTGCGGCCGGCCCGCGACCACGGTTTTCTCCGGCTTGGGCAACCAGCGCATCACCATCCGCGCCACCGGCGCGGTGAGTCCGATGAAGATCATCGCCACCAGGATGTTGAAGCCCAGGTGGAACATGACCACCATGGTCGTCACGTCTCCCAGGTACGGCCGCAGGTAGCGCAGCCACAGCCCGATCAAGGGCATCGCGACCAGCACGCCCAGGATCTTGAAGACCAGGTTGCCCAGCGGCACCTGGCGCGCTTCGATCGGTGAGCGGGTGGTGGTCAGCACCGCCAGCACGCCGCTGCCCAGGTTCGCGCCCAGCACCAGGCCCAGTGCCACGTCCGGTGGCACCACGCCCGAGCTGGCGAGGGTGGCGGTGAGCAACACGATCGCCAGGCTGGAATAAGAGACGATGGACAGCAGCGCACCGACGAAAATTTCGAGCAGCAGGTCGCTGGACAGCGATGCCAGCAGTGTCTTGATCGCGGGAGCCTTGGTCAGCACGCCGGTCGCCTCGCTAACCAGCCGCAGCGCCAGCAGCATCAGCCCGAGTCCGATCAGGATGCGGCCGAAGCGGCCCGCGGGGCTGGACTGGCGCGAGATGAACAGCACCACACCGACGAAGATGAACAAGGGCGAGAGCCAGGACAGGTCGAACGAGAACACCACCGCCATCAGGCTGGTGCCGATGTCGGCGCCGAGCATCACGGCCAGCGCGAGTGGCAGCAAGACCAGGCCCTGGGCGACGAAGGCGGAAACGATGAGGGCGGTGGCGGTGCTGGACTGGACCAGCGCGGTTACGCCGATGCCGGACAACGCCGCGGTGTAGCGATTGCTGATGCTGCGCGCCAGCACGTGGCGAAGATTGGCGCCGAACACCCGCAGGATGCCGGTTCGAACGAGTTGGGTGCCCCAGACAAGCAGCGCGATCGCTGCCAGTAGATTCAACAAATGCTTCATTGCTCGAGCTCGACTATACGCTTGACGCACTGCAGCAAGACCGGGGCCGGCATGCGGTCCGTGCGCTGCATAAGCGCCCTATTTCGCGCTGCGAACGCGCAGCAACTCGTCCAGGATCAGGCCGATCGCTCCGATCGTGATCGCGCTGTCGGCCACGTTGAAAGCCGGAAAGTACCAGCCAGCCCAGTGGAACTGCAGGAAGTCCACAACGTAGCCATGCAGCAGCCGGTCCACCACGTTGCCGATGGCGCCGCCCAGGATGCAGGCCAGCGCGAAGCTGAACAGTTTCTGGCCGGGATGGGAGCGCAGCATCCAGACGATGAACACGGTGGCGACCACGCCGATCGCCGTGAACAGCCAGCGCTGCCAGCCCGAGGCCGCGGCCAGGAACGAGAAGGCCGCGCCGGTGTTGTGCGCGCGCACGATGTTGAAGAAGCCGGTGACGGTGGTGGAGTCACCCAGGTGGTAGTAGCCCAGGATCAGGATCTTGGTGAACTGGTCGGCGATCAGGATGATGAGGGCCAAACCCAGCCACGGCAGCATGCTGCCCGACGCAGAAGAGGAGCGGGCCATCAGGCGAATTCCCTCACTTCACCGGCGCCGAACAGGTTGCTCACGCAGCGGCCGCAGAGCGTGGGGTGCGTGGCGTCGGCGCCGACATCGGCCCGCCAGTGCCAGCAACGCTCGCATTTGGTGTCCTGCGAGGCCGACACCTTCACTGCCATGGTATCGCCGGCGACCACGGACATCGCCGAGGTGATGAAGACGAACTTCAGGTCGTCGCCCAGGCTTGCCAGCGCGGTCCACAGCTCGCCGTGGCTCGCCATCGGCACCGTGAGTTCGACGTTGGCCTGCAGCGACGAGCCGACCTGGCCCGCGGTGCGCAACGCTTCGATCTCCTTGTTGACCAGTTCGCGCGCGACCCGGATCCGGGTCCATTTGTCCAGCAGTTCGGCGTCCGGCGCGCCGATCTCGGCATAGGTCTCCAGGAAGATGGAGTCGGAATTGCCGAAGATCTTCCACGCTTCTTCGGCCGTGAAGCTGAGGAACGGCGCCATCCAGCGCAACATCGCATGGGTGATGTTCCAGAGCGCGGTCTGCGCGCTGCGGCGCGCCAGCGATTTCGGCGCGGTGGTGTAGAGCCGGTCCTTCAGCACGTCGAGGTAGAAAGCGCCCAGGTCTTCGGAGCAGTAGACCTGCAGCTTGGCCACGACGGGGTGGAATTCGTAGACCTCGTAGTGCGCCAGCGCCTCGGCCTGGAACTGGGCTGCCCGCGACAACGCGTAGCGGTCGATCTCCAGCATCTCGCCCATGGCAACGGCGTCCCGGGCGGGATCGAAGTCGCTCACGTTGGCCAGCAGAAAGCGCAGCGTGTTGCGGATCCGGCGGTACGAATCGACCACGCGGGCCAGGATCTTGTCGTCGCCGGCGATATCGCCCGAGTAGTCGGATGCAGCCACCCACAGCCGGATGATTTCAGCGCCCAGCTTTTGTGTCGTCACCTGCGGGTCGACGCCATTGCCCTGCGACTTGCTCATCTTGCGGCCGTGCGCATCGACGGTGAAGCCATGCGTCAGCAGGCCGCGGTAGGGGGCGCGGCCATACATCGCGCAGGCCGTGAGCAGCGACGAATGAAACCAGCCGCGGTGCTGGTCATGGCCTTCGAGATACAGGTCGGCCTCGGGGCCGCTTTCGTGACCGGAGCCTGGATGCGACACCTTCAGCACGGTGGTGTGGGTGGTGCCCGAATCGAACCAGACCTCGAGGATGTCGGTGCTCTTGGTGTACTGCGGCGCGTCGGCGGCAGCGCCCACCCTGGCGAAAACCTCTTCGGTGCTCGCCTTGCTCCACGCTTCGATGCCGCCGGCTTCGACCATGTCGGCAGCCAGGTCCAGGATCTCCATCGTGCGCGGATGCAGCTCGCCCGAATCCTTGTGCAGGAAGAACGGCAGGGGCACGCCCCAGCTGCGCTGGCGGCTGATGCACCAGTCGGGCCGCCCGGCGATCATGTCGCGCAGCCTGGCCTTGCCGTTCTCCGGGTAGAAACCGGTCTCCTCGATCGCGGCGAGCGCCATCTGGCGCAGCGTCGCCGGCGCCTTGTCTTTCGTGAAGACGCCTTCGCCCCGGTCCATGCGGATGAACCACTGCGCCGCCGCCCGGTAGATGACGGGCGTCTTGTGGCGCCAGCAGTGCGGATAGCTGTGGCTGATGGTTTCGGTGGCGAACAGCCGGCCGGCGTCTTGCAGGGCCTGGATGATGGTGGGAACGGCCTTCCAGATGTTCAGGCCGCCGAACAGCGGGAACCCGGGCGCGTACGAGCCGTCGCCCTGCACCGGATTGAGAATGTCGTCGTAGGCCATGCCATGGGCGACGCAGGAGTTAAAGTCGTCCACGCCGTAGGCGGGCGACGAGTGGACGATGCCGGTGCCGTCTTCGGCCGTCGCGTAGTCGGCCAGGTACACCGGCGACAGGCGCCGGTAGCCCCGGTCTCCATTTGCATCCGCGACGTCGTACAGCGGATGCCGGAAGTTGAGGTTCGCCAGCAGCTCGCCCTTGACCGTCGCCAGCACCGTGCCGGTCAGGTGATAGCGCTGCATGCAGCTCTCCACCAGCACCGACGCCAGCACCAGCAGGCCGCGCCCGGTCTGCACCAGCGAGTAGTCCAGCGCCGGGTTCAGGTTCAGCGCCTGGTTGGCCGGGATGGTCCACGCGGTGGTGGTCCAGATGACCATGAAGACCTGCTGATCCGCCACCGGATCGACCCCGAAGGCCGCCAGCACCTGCTGTGGCTGGTCGGCCTCGAAGCCGACATCGAGCGTCTGCGACTTTTTGTCGGCGTACTCGATCTCGAACTCCGCGAGCGACGAGCCGCAGTCGAAGCACCAGTACACCGGCTTCAGGCCGCGGTAAACGAAGCCGCGTTCGATCACCCGCTTGAAGGCGCGCAGCTCCGCGGCCTCGTTCTTGAAGTCCATCGTCCGGTACGGATGGTCCCAATCGCCCAGCACGCCCAGCCGCTTGAATTCCGCCATCTGGATGCCGATCTGTTCGGTGGCGAAGGCGCGGCTTCTGGCCTGCATCTCGTCCCGCGCCAGCTTGCGACCGTACTTTTTTTCGATCGCGTTCTCGATCGGCAGTCCGTGGCAATCCCAGCCCGGGATGTAGGCCGCGTCCATCCCCTTGAGCTGGCGGGCCTTGACGATCATGTCCTTGAGGACCTTGTTGACGGCGTGCCCCAGGTGGATCTGGCCATTGGCGTAGGGCGGACCGTCGTGCAGCACAAACTTCTCGTGGCCGCAACGCGCAGCCCGCAGCTTCTTGTACAGGCCCTGGTCTTCCCACTCCTTGACCCACAGCGGTTCGCGTTTGGGCAGGTCCCCGCGCATCGGGAAGGGCGTGTCGGGCAGGTTGAGCGTGGCTCGGTAATCGGTTGTCGTGTCGGACATGGAAAGCTTTCGGATGTCATCCCGGGCTGGACCCGGGATCCAGGATGTTGGAAGGCGAGACAGGGATTGCGGAGAGCGTCCGCAACGACAGCCGGCTAAATTCGGTCGCGCGTTGTCTGGCGACGGGTGGACGCAAAAAATGCGCGAGCGTCGTCGCAGTCCTTCCTGATGCCCGTCTTCAGGGCATCCAGGCCGTCGTACCTGAGCTCGTCATGCAGTTTGTGCAGCAGTTCCACGCGGATGATTTTACCGTACCCTTCCTCGGGCGCCATCCGCTCGGGCCATTCGAGGCAGTGGGTTTCCAGCAGCACCCGTCCGCCATTGACGTCGCCGGCGTCCAGCGACGGCCGGATCCCCAGGTTCGCGACACCTGCAAGCGGGCTGTCGGAGAGGCCGCGCACCGCGACCGCGAAGATGCCGCTGGCAGCGGGCTTCCAGTGCGAAAAGCGCAGGTTCAGCGTCCTGAAGCCGAGCTCGCGTCCCAGCTTGCGGCCGTGGACCACGTGCCCGCTGATGCTGTAAGGCCGGCCGAGCAGCGCCGTCACGTCGTCCATCCGGCCCTGGCCCAGCGCCTGCCGGACCGCGGAACTCGAGACCCGCAAGCCGTGCACCTGGTAGCTGTTCATGCGCGCCACATCGAAGCCCTTGCCGCCGGCGGCGGCGTCGAGCATCGCGTAGTCGCCGGCGCGGCGGGCGCCGAACCGGAAGTCGTCACCCACCAGGACATATTTCACGCCCAGCGCCTGCACCAGTACCTGGTCGATGAAGGCGTCGGGAACCAGCGAGGACAAGCGGGCGTCGAACTTCAGCACCACGCATTGCTCCACACCGCAACGCGCCAGCTCGGTCAGCTTGTCGCGTAGCGTGGCGACCCGGGCCGGAGCGAGGTCCGGCTTGCGTTGCAAAGCCGCAAAGTAGTCGCGTGGATGCGGCTCGAATGTCATCACGCAGCTCGGCACGCCACGATGGAGCGCCTCGCTGTTCAGAAGCGCCAGCATCGCCTGGTGCCCGCGGTGCACGCCGTCGAAGTTTCCGATCGTCAGCGCGCAGGCCGGGGCAATGCCCGGGTGGTGGAAGCCGCGGAAAATCTGCATTGCGGGTTGATATCTTTTTGATAGCAGGTAGTGCCCGTCCCTCCAGCGCCCGGGGGCGGGTGGTCACCAAACGAGGTATATTGTGCTGTAGGTTTGCTTTTCCGTTCAGTGGTTGCCCATTGTTGAAGGAGGCGTAGTTTGAAGGTCCTGAAGCTGTCCGCCCAAGGTCTGCCCCAGTCGTGGATTTCGCTGGAGCAAGCCGTGCTGCATTACGCCTCGCAGGAAGTGCGCTGGGAAGTCGGCGCCCAGGTGGCGCGCTTTCGCGGCGGCCACAATGCCGTCACCGGCGAGCAATCGGTGATCTCCGTCAGCAGCATCATCGGCACCAAGGGCGTGCCCAACATCAATCCCTTCGACCTCAAGCCCGGCCTCACCAACAGCAAGCTGTTCGCGCGCGACCGCGACGTCTGTGCCTACTGCGGGCAGGACCACCACGAGGAAGAACTGACGCGCGAGCACATCATCCCCTTTGCCCAGAACGGCAAGGACCACTGGATGAACGTGGTGACGGCCTGCCGCGCCTGCAACCACCGCAAAAGCAACCGCACGCCGGAGCAGGCGCACATGCCGCTGCTTTATGCGCCGTACGTGCCCAGCCTGTGGGAAGACTTCATCCTGCGAAACCGGCGCATCCTGGCCGACCAGATGGAGTTTTTGATGGCGCACCTGCCAAAGACGTCCCGCCTGCACTGCTGAGGCCGGGGGGCGACGGCGCCAAGGCCCTCATGCCGGGCCGCAGCCGCCATCCATCCGTCAATAAGTCAGTTCCAGCAGCGACACCTGGCCCGCAGCAGCCGGCCAGCTCCGCCCCACGACCCGCTCGCCGTTGAATTCCGCCACCACAGGCCGGGCCTGGGCGGAGTCCAGCTTCAGTTTCGAACTCGCAACGCCGGCGCCCGGCATGGCGCCCGGCGGCGGCGTCTGGCCGTCGAAAGCCATGCGGTCGCGCGCTGGGTCCAGGTAACCGCGCGGCCGCGTCATGGTCACGATCGCCTGCGCGCCGCGGTCCGCTTCCGCGATGCGTTCGGGTTTCAGGTGGACGACCGCACTGGAACGCGGAAACGGACTGCGGTAGATGTGGGTTGTCGCATAGCCGGGGGCAGCGATGACGAATTCATAGGGCGTGGCGGGCTGGGCCGCGAAAGGTCCCCACAGGCCGTCGGCGCCGACTGTCGTTGAATACGCCGCAGGGCCGCGGCGCTCGCCGCTTGCCGGATCGGTCGCATACACCTGCAGCTGCGCGCCGGGCAAGGGCAGGTTGTTGCTGAAGTTGCCGGACGTCGGATCGGTGGAGGACAAGCCCAGCCCCGTGACCTTGCCGCCGAGGACGATGGCGGCTTCGGGCGCCGGCGCTGTGGTTGCCGGCGCGCTGCCGGTGATGAACTGGTAGGCCGCCGCGAACGCAGCGGGTGAATAGGCGGTCTCGCGATGGTCGATGCGCGCGATGACGACGTTGGTCGCACCCTTGAGTTCCGGACCGGCGTACGTCACGTTGGTCGGCAAGCCTTTGCGGCCGATCCACAAGCCATCGGGCTGGGCGTACTTGTCGTTGTTGTCGGAGCGGATCGTCATCCACTTGACCGGTCCCGTGACTTCGTCGCCAGCGGCGTTCTTCGGCGCGTTCAATGCCATCAGGAAAGCGCCCGTTCCCGCATATTCGCTGCCTTCGTTGAGCCCCGCAATCGCCTGCAGGCCGTGATTCGGCGTGCCGCTCAAAATGGCATGGCTCACCGTGCGCTCGCCGCCACCGTTGTGGATGTAGTTGCGGATCGCATTGCCGCCGCGCGAGTTGCCCATCAGGACGACCTTGCCGGCCCCGGTCGCTTGCAGCACCTTCTCGACCTCGGCCTTGAGGTACGCCATGTGCTGCGCCGTCGACGTGCGGCCCGGTTGCGCCTTGCTGTCGTCGTCGCGGGAGAGCGGGTAGGGCGCGTCGATCGCGTAAAGCCGGTCGCGCGGCCAGCCGTTCGATTCGAAGCGCCAGATCGTCGTCTGCCACAGCGCGGCGCTGTCGCCGTTGCCGTGCACGAACACGATCGGTGGGGCGGTGTCCTGCAGCGATGGGGTGCTGGCGCAGCCGGCGGCGAGGACCGCGGCGGCGGCGAGGCCCAGGAACAGGCGGCGGCTGGTGTGCATCATGCGAACACGCCAGCTGTGTCCTGCATTCTCTCGGACACTTCACCGAGCTGGTGCAGGGTGTCGCCGAAGCTCAGCTCGAGCTGGGTCAGCTTCTTGAAGTAGTGGCTGCCGATGTAATCGTCGGTCACCCCGATGCCGCCGTGCAGCTGCACCGACTGCTGGCCGACGTAGCGCATAGACACACCGAGCTGGTACTTGGCGCGCGCCATGGCACGGCGCCGCTCTTCGGCCGGCGCGTTGAGCTTGAGGGCGGCGTAGTAGCTCATCGAGCGGGCCAGCTCCAGCTGCATCTTCATGTCGGCGACGCGGTGCCGCAGCGCCTGGAAGGTGGCGAGCGTCACGCCGAACTGCTTGCGCATGTTCATGTACTCCACCGTCAAGGCCATCGTCTTGTCCATCACGCCGACCGCTTCGGCACAGGTCGCGGCGATGCCGATATCGACCGCATGCTCGAGCGCCAGCAGGCCATCCTCGCTGACCGGGCTGGCCGGGCTGTTCTTGAACGTCACCTCGGCCGCTCGGCCACCGTCCTGCGTGCTGTAGCCGCGGGTGCCGACCCCGGCGGCCGAGCGCTCGACCAGGAACATTCCGAGCTTGCCGTTCACCATCGCCGGAACCAGGAAAGCGTCGGCCAGGTCACCGGCCGGCACGATGCTCTTGGCGCCAGTCAGGCTCCAGCTGTCGCCGGTCCGCGTTGCAGTGGCTTCGCACATATAGAGCCAGTAGCGCGACTTGCGCTCCTGGTAGGCGAGCACGACCAGGGCCTCGCCACCGGCGATGCGCGGCAGCCATTGCGACTTCAGCGCGGCGGGCGCATAGCCGCCGAGCACGCCGCTGGCGATCAGCGTCTGGGCCAGGGGCTCCAGCACCATGCCGCGCCCGAGCTCTTCCATCACCACCATGCCCTCGACCGGACCCATGCCCATGCCGCCCTGGTCTTCGGCGACGTACAGGCCGGTCAGGCCCAGTTCGGCCAGCTGGCCGTACGCTGCGCGGTCGAAACCGCCCGCCTTGACTGCCTTGCGCCGGCGCTCGAAGTCGTAGCCCTTGTCCACCCACTTGCGGACCGCGTCGCGCAACTGGTCCTGGTCGTCGGAAAAATCAAAGTCCATATTTGTCTCCACTAGCTAATCAGTTGAGGACAGAGCTAAAGATCTGTCCCGCAAATCAACCCAGAACGGTCTGAGCGACGATGTTGCGTTGCACTTCGTTGCTGCCGCCGTAGATGGTGGTCTTGCGCAGGTTGAAGTAGGTCGAGGCCAGCGGCGCCAGGTAGGCCGCGCCGACAAACTCGCCCTGCCAGCCGGCGTCCATCGCCTCGGAGATGAAGGGCACCGCGTACGGCCCGGCGGCCAGCATCATCAGCTCGCTGTAGCGCTGCTGGATTTCGCTGCCCTTGATCTTGAGCAGGCCGGCGATGTCGAGCGAGTTCTTGCCCGACTTCTCGGCCGACAGCACCCGCAGCACCATCATTTCGAGGGCGACGACATCGACTTCGAGCTTGGCGATCTCATCGCGGAAGCGCTGGTCCTCATAGACGCCTTCGGCCTTGGCGATGCGTTTGAGCCGGTCCAGTTCGCGCTTGGAGCGGTTGACGTCGGCGATGTTGGTGCGCTCGTGCGACAACAGGTGCTTGGCGTAGGTCCAGCCCTTGTTCTCTTCGCCGATCAGGTTGGC